>JBIKMB010000374.1:0-4052 GCA_044359485.1 Pirellulaceae bacterium
CTATCCTTGATGCCCTCTGGAATTCTTGAGCAATTAACGGCTCAGGAATTGGCCGACCTACTTGCTTATCTTGGTTCGCTGTAGGTCGTGCAGATGCGAGTGATTCCGAGGACGCTTGGGACGCGTTGTTCTCAGCCTATGTGGCTCGAGAATGGTATTATGGCCGATGGAATTATGACATGCACCTCTCGCCTGCAAATCAGGGAGAGAGGCTTGTTCCAGTCATTGGAAAATCCGCACATTATCTATGGCCAAAAAAACTTGAGTGCGCGAAGTCTGCTTCGCTGCGACAGGTGAACGAGCAGGAACGGGAGGATTCAAACATAGGTGAAAAAAAGAAGTCGGCGAACACGGTTTCTAGGAACCGGCCTAAACGAGCACTAAGTCCTTTCGAACCAACTGCGCCCGTAAAACCCTTGCCTGATGTGGGGCCCCTAGTTACGTGGTTTTATCCGCCGTCTTCCTCTTCTCCCGAAAACGATAACGAACAATAAGGAAGCTTCCAAAATATGTTACCACTCTGAATATTGTTGTTGGCACCATGTTCTTGCGTCCTTAAATATTCGAATTTGCGAAGCCGAAATCGCACTGGCAGTTAACGTTTGCCAATGCTCTCCAAAATAAATCGTATTGCTCTGAACGTTTCACCAGTAGCGTTCCGGGCTCTGATGAGAGATATGTTCACTTGAGTTCTTATCGGTCCCAGGATGGGAGAGTCGGCTCAAGAAAAAAGAATTAGATTCGCGACAGACGGCCGCGATAAGTAAGTTATTGGTCAAATTGTCTCTGGTCTGAATTTCCATCAAAAGAGATCTCTAGCATGCCAGAAGTAACGGCTTTTGGAAACGCGATGATGGATGGTATCCAAAAGATCTTGGATAACCTGTACCTGCAGCCGCATGAGCTGTACTCGCTCGACGTCCTTCAACAAGGTGATCTGGACTTTGGTATCGAATACACGCTATCCGTCAATCAGCATACTGTTTCGATGCCGATTTCCGACTTTATTGGTATCCCTGTGCAGGCTTACGAACCACTCCACCAACTTTATATTTCTGAGAATGGTCGCGTTGCCGACTTGGGGTGCGGTATTGGACGGCATTTACTGTTTATTCGAGATCGATATCCTGGGGTTGAATGCGTGGGCGTAGAGCATTGCTCTTTGCAGAGTGAGTTTCTCAGAAACTATTTTCCTGAGCCAAAAACAATTGTTCAGAACTTAGCGGACGCGCAGGGTGATTTCGACGCGATCTTCATGCTTGGAAATGGACTTGGCATCTTCGGCGACGAAAACGGAATTGTTTCGGGCTTGCGTGAATGGGGAAAAAGGATCAAGCCGAGGGGATACTTTGCCATCGAAACCGGCACGATGGGGGGCGACATAGACCGTGTCATTATTTCATCTCGGTATAAAAATATCGTGGATCCACCTTTTGCTTGGTATGGGTTTAGCGCACGCCGATTACGAAGTGTTCTCGAGAACCGGAACGAGGATGGTACCAGCTACGACGTAGCTATTAGGCCAACAATAGGTCCGTTTTTCTTGGCGATTGCCAGAAAACGAATGCCTTAAGCGTTCGATAGCTGCATCGCTCTCTTCATAATAAATCTCTATCGCGAGACCGGTAGGCCTATGCGCACAATCATCAATTTAAAGAGCAAAAATAATCACTACACAACTCTTTACCACGTACCCGCCGCAAGATATGGGGATTACCTTGCTTCGTACAACGCATTGATTTTATCCAGTGAAGGTAAAGAGACCGATGTTGGAATGTTCCGAGAGGGAGTTGCCGAGAGCCTGTTTCAAAACCGTCTCAAACAAATATATCCGCAAGCTAAGTGTATAAAAGCTTGATAGATCCGACTGTGGTATTCGTAGCGCACAACTAATCGGCGAAACTGTCCAATCCAGGAGACCGTTCTTTCGACGATCCATCCGCGCGAGTATCGTCGCATCCTTCAACCATCCTGACGAGAGGGACGTTTGCGATTCTGTCGATGTGGGGAAATAAGCAAAAAGTTCTTTTACTGCCAGTTCCTATCGGAGTTCATCACTGTCGTATCCCTTTTCTGCAATCAGCGGCGTTGGAACCTCGGGATAGTAGGCTTGGTCGACAACTTCTGCTGCGAGTTTTACCTCAGCCCTTTCGGCCGAGTGCGTGGAGCATGCCAAAGGTATTCCCGTGCCATCAGCCACCACCATCCACTTTGTACCCTTTCCACGCTTGGTTTTTCCGACGTCTTCGCCCATTTTTTTACGGAAGCAAAGCTTCCGTCAATGAAAAAATCGTCCCAACTCATTCGCCCTTGTTCGCTGAGTTCATCAATGAAGGCATGCCACATTTCAAGAAAAACTCCCGTGTCATCCCACTCCACTAACCTTCGCCAGCAAGTACTGGGTGAGGGAAATCTGTCTGGCAAATCTTTCCACCGAGCGCCACTTTTGAGAACCCATAAAATGCCTTCAAAGCAGCTTCGATCATCGGCTCGCGGTCGTCCACCCTTGGATGTTCGACCCTCGGAATAAAACGCTTGACCTTTTCCCATTGCTCATTAGTGAGTAAAACTTCGCGTCGTCCTAACATCAATAGACTCCTTTCGATATCAAGATTAGCCAAACGCGGAAATTAACAAAAGATCAGCATTTCTGGGTTTTGAAACAGGTTCTAGCCATTCACCGTGTTGGCGTTGTTTGTAGTTTTGGGGGCAGATGGGCTACTAGATCCGATAGGAATGCCAGGAGCTGCTGTGGCCTGAGTCCAAGTTAGAGTGAGTTTTTGGCTAGGTCGTCTGTGATGGTATTGATTCAAATTTTAGGTGATGGTTCATATTCGTGCTTTACCGATTCGAGATGAATTCAATCGATTTCCGATCCCGTGCCTGCGAGCGAGTGGAGAGAAAACGACAGGGGTTTGCGATTGAATGGAGTGGGAAGGTTGCTGGGGCGCGAGCAAGGATTTATTAAGTGCCAATTCGAATACCCGGATTACTGCAGATAACGCCGACGGCTAATGGTTTTCAGATAGGTTCGAGATAACTCGGATTGAAGCACGCGAGTCATCTTTGTATTAGGTGACGGAGTTCCCTGATAGCCTCCAGGGTTCAATTTTCATTGGGAGTTTTGAGATGACGTCAACGCATCTTTCACGTCATTTTGAGCAACTGCGACTGGAGCGTGGCCTGCGGCCGGGCCAGTTGGCCGTTTTGGCAGGTTGTTCCAATCCGTCCAAAAATGGAGGTCGCATCAGGCAATTCGAGACCACAGGAAAGATCAGTCGCGAGTTGCTGACAAAACTGATCGTCGCGTTAGAGGTTGACCGAGCGGTGGTCGTGCGATTGATCGAAACGGATCAACGCGAGTATCACGAGAGATGGCTGGCTTGGGTCAATACCCCGATTCGCCCCTATTTTGTTGTTCGCATCATGGCGGCCATTTACAATGAGATGGCCTTGCCTCGAGGGCTTACCCAGGAGGAGGCTGAAACTCACACTTCGAATTTTGCCAAGAAGCATTCCCTGATGTGCTGCTTGGTTTGGAGTCGCCGGCTTTCCGTCTGGTTTGATCGCGATGGCGTGGTCTATGACCGTACCGAGGCGGTACCGGGAAAGATCAATACGCCTTACAGTTGGTTTGGGAATAAATCATTTATCTTTTCCGGCGATTTCACAAAGCCGATTTCTATCGATGCTCCTCCGAAGAAGGTGGGGCCCTTCGAAAAAGAAGAACCTGCATGAGAGTGGCTAAGCCATAGTGGAACGAAATAGAAGACGATCTTATTGGCAGGTGCAATTGGTTGTTTATCGCCGACGTAGAGACATGCGATCTATCGATCGACGCAGCCATTTTTGACACGTCTGTTTCATCTGCAGACGACTGGAAGAATGGTTGTTTCGTTATAAAGGGACTAAGTAAATGATTGATTTTTTTTCAGAACTTAAACTTTCTGGTTTCATCGCTCGAATGGGATGTTCTATACTTACTGCCCAGTCGTTGTGGCTGGCAATCAGGGGATCGCGAGAGGCTCGAATATGGAAAGAATCGCAACTTT
>JBIKMB010000375.1:0-4030 GCA_044359485.1 Pirellulaceae bacterium
GAGAGTCCATAAAAATAGGGGCTTATCAAGGTGCCGAGCACTACGCCAATAAATACGAGGCTCCCCGCGACAATTCGGATTTGTCGCTCCAATGACATCCCCTTTTTGCCGCGGGTAACAGGCAGTCCTGCTTGATTCCAGGCCATCGTGCCACCTTCAACATTCAGCACTTGGGTGCAACCAGCCGCAATCTACCTTGCTGCCATCACTCGCGGTTTCGCCCAACTGCCTGGGAGAAATCGTGTTCATGCTAGCTCTCACTGGTTACTTTCGGTGGACCGATAAACTATACCCGCGAATCAATTTAAATAATTCGGAATGTTCTGATACGTCAATGAGTGGAAATGTCTAAATTGCATGAAAACAGCCTGCAATTCACGCTCAGGCCAAAACGTAAAAGGCTTGCCGCCAGATCAATCAAGGCGATGGGTTGGAACGGGGCGTCCTGGCCGGAAGCACTGCAATGAATGAATGGCCGCCGTCGCTGCAAATGCCTCTGCCTCTTGGTTCAATGCATCCCGTATCAACGTTTCCAATTGCACCGGATCAATGGCCACCCGAGCGTTCAAAACCATATCAAACTGAGTGCCGCTCCACTGCGATGCTAGCGATAGTACGGGCGGTGTCTCATTGCTGATCAAATTGGCGACCGCATAAACGCCGTCGGTCATGCCGATCACTTTCAAGTGCGCTGCTTCCGCTTGCTTCTCAATCAAGACTTGATGCAAGCGCCTCACAAGAGCTAACAAGAATGGATCCAATTCGATCGATCGCGCGGAGGTGACTTGAGCTTGGCAGTTCAGCCAGCCCAATTCCGCTTCCCCTTCTGCATAAACATCATAATCAACTTCCATAATGCGTTGGCCAAAAGCTCCTTGTTGATCCAGGAACTCGCACAAAGCCTCGAGGCCCGTCCCCGATTTGGCGCTCATTCGCAAAATGGGAATACTCGGATACTCTTTTTCGAGAAGCCGAATCAATTCATCGATCTGCGTTGGGGCAAGTTCATCGATGCGATTGAGCAGTATAAAATCGGCTTCTTCAATTTGCTTGCGGAAGATGTACTCAGCTTTCGGTGAGAAGCCGCGTTGACCATCACCGCCAAGAATTTTGAAACCATGCGAAGGCTTGATAATCACACCATAGGGAGCGATATCTAGCGGCTGCGCATAAATTTTTTCCAGCGGCCGAATCACAGTGGCTACCAAGTCGGTGCAAGAACCCACAGGTTCCGCCAGTACGATATCGGGGCGCTCCGTCGAACTGAGCGATTCAACCGCACTAGTCAAGCCATTGAAATTGCAACAGAAACAAGAACCCGCCACCTCGCCAACCTGAAAACCTTGTGAACGCAACATCAAGGTATCCACCAAGTCGCTCGCTTGATCATTGGTAACGATCGCAATATTCTTGCCGAGTTTACGATAATGAGCAGCCAGTCGGGCGATGGTCGTCGTTTTACCCGCCCCCAAAAAGCCGCCAATCATAATGAAGCGAGGTGCCACAGCCATATTGCATCTTTCCATCAAAAAAGTCCACTTTGCAATCGCTCTAATATTCTTTCGAATGATTGTTTGTTACGCATTCACAACCAAAAGACTAACGCAAATCGATCTTGCAGCAACCGAAGTCCAGCGACTTGGCAGCCACCGAGCTTTTCAAAAAATCTTTGTTCAGATGATAGTAAATATACTTGCCATCGCGCTCGGTTCTCACCAGTTCGGCATGATACATCACCCGCAAATGATGAGATACATTGGCCATTTCCATATCGAGCAACAACGATAAATCCGAAACACTCATCGGACCACTTTGTAAAGCCCGCACAATTTGCAAGCGAATCGGATCCGCCAGCGCTTTCAAATAATTGGCGCATTCAACGGAATGGTCTATTGGGGAATCGTTTTTAGCCATCGAGACCTCCGTTATCAAAGATCGTCGCTCCAGTGAACGATGCCTCTCGTCGAGCGGCAAACTCTCCGCTGTTGCGAACTCTATGCCGTAAGGTATACCTCATAGGTCGTGATATGAGAATCAGCAACAGACCAAAACAGTTCCGGAAAAAGTCGGTCAATAAGATTTTTGTTAGCTTTCCCCCTAAGGGAAATGGCGAATTGCCGTAGAAGCCGTCAGAATGGTCAACCCGGCACCAAGCCTCCGCAGGCACTTGGTCTGCGTGGAGAGCAGTTTAAGATCTATTGTGTTAAGAATTATTGGTAAGTACGGATCGTAGGCAACCATGAAGTCCATTTGTGTATTTTGCGGTTCGAGACTCGGCTCAAAACCAATCTATCGTGAGATGGCAGCCACCGTCGGTAAACTGCTCGCGCATCAACAACTCCGCTTGATCTATGGGGGTGGTAACATTGGATTGATGGGCGTGATCGCCGATACAGTACTAGCTCATGGCGGTGAAGTGGTCGGCGTTATCCCCAGTCACTTGCAAGAACAAGAAGTCGGGCACTCTGGACTTACCGAATTGCATATCGTTCGCACAATGCATGAACGCAAGGCCCTGATGGCCGATCTCGCGGATGCCTTTATCGCATTGCCGGGTGGCTTTGGAACCTTCGAAGAATTTTGTGAGATCCTAACCTGGGCACAGCTCAATCTTCACCGCAAACCGTGCGGGCTTTTGAACGTCCATCAGTTCTATGAACCATTGTTGCAACTGTTTGATCGCGCCGTGGAAGAAGGCTTCCTGAGACCCGAGTATAGGTCGATGGTGTTGACGGCCACAGATCCCGAAGAATTGTTGATGCGACTGCACAACTATCGCGCCAATCCCAACTTTCCACCGGTGAGAAAAGAGGGGACTGAATGGGTCTGATCATTTAACGTGTCGAGTCGTTGGCTTTTGCGTTCGCCTCTCCGCTGCGCTTCAGCCAGCCCCAGCGATGCAGGTTGCGACTATCTGCATAGCGGGCTGCAGAACCTGAGGAGCCGAGCGTAACCACAATCAGTTCTTGGTTCTCTCGAACACTGCACGATACCAAGCAAGCCCCCGCAGCATCGGTTGTTCCCGTCTTGATACCGATGTAGCCCTCGATCCCGAGTAGTTCATTGGTATTCTTCCAGGTCAGTGCCCGCCGATAGCCCTCCACACTTTGTGTCTCACAGCGAAACTGGCGTGCAGAAACGATTTCGCGTAGCAACGGTGAATCGAGTAACTTGCTCGCTAGCAGTGCTAAATCGAAACAACTGCTGTAATGTTCTTTATGGGGCCAACCATGCGGGTTGCGGAATGACGTATTTTTCATTCCTAGTTCACTCGCTTCTCGGTTCATCGCCGCAACAAATTTTTCATAGCTATTTTTCGGCGCAGACTCGGCTGCACCGCCATATAAGCGATCGCCAAAGTGCTCTGCCAGCGCGGTCGCCGCATCGTTGCCGGAAGGAAGCATCAGTCCATAAAGCAGTTCGTGCACGGTGACCGATTCCCCTGCGCGAATCGTCGCCGATGATCCCGGAGTATTGTCGGCACGGGGGGAAAAGGTCACACGTTCCTCAAGAACTTCCGGATGCTGACTGGCGAATTTTGAGACCAGCCAAGCCGTCATCATCTTGGTCGTACTCGCAATTTCCAAGCGTTGGTCGGAAGCGTTACCCTCGATGGACGTTCCCGCTTGTTTATCGAAAATCACCCACGCTTTGCACGATACAAATGGAGCGCCGCTTAAAATCTCCGCATCCACTTTGCGAGGTAATTCTTGGGTTATTTCAGCCTCCCGATCCGCTTCCTCCAGTTCGATTGGACCCAGCGCTTCCCAGGTCTTCGAGTCGACAATACCTGTTGCAGTCAATTTCTTGGCGACTTGAAAAGCCTTGAGTGCCTTCTCCGTAGCAGGGCCAAAGTCTCCATCGACCGACAGTGAGGGGGATGGTTCAAGTTGCCGGTTCAGGGCCCGCTGTAAAGCTTCTACCAATATTCCATTGGATCCGATCTTCAAAACGGCCGAGCCAGAATCCACCGTTAACGATTCCGGGTTGTACCAACGATAAACAATGTCACCAACTTCTGCGCAGAGCA
>JBIKMB010000029.1:0-43435 GCA_044359485.1 Pirellulaceae bacterium
TGTGTCTGTGCAGCGAATCGTTTAACCCGTTGCCGCTAGGCTAGGGTCCCTGGCGTTGCCTTCAGCGGCGGTTCATTCTGGGTGCCAGGCACCAAGTTCGCGTGGCTGCATTCCGGGTGCCAGGCACCAAGTTCGTGTGTCTGTGCACCGATTCGTTTAACCCGTTGCCGCCAGGCTAGGGACCCTGGCGTTGCCTTCAGCGGCGGTTCATTCTGGGTGCCAGGCACCAAGTTCGCGTGGCTGCATTCCGGGTGCCAGGCACCAAGTTCGTGTGGCTGTGCACCGATTCGTTTAACCCGTTGCCGCCAGGCTAGGGACCCTGGCGTTGGGTTCAGCGGCGGTTCATTTCGGGTGCCAGGCACCAAGTTCGTGTGGCTGTACGGCGAATCGTTTAACCCGTTGCCGCCAGGCTAGGGACCCTGGCGTTGCCTTCAGCGGCGGTTCATTCCGGGTGCCAGGCACCAAGTTCGTGTGGCTGTGCAGCGAATCGTTTAACCCGTTGCCGCCAGGCTAGGGACCCTGGCGTTGGGTTCAGCGGCGGTTCATTCTGGGTGCCAGGCACCAAGTTCGTTCGGGTGCCAGGCACCAAGTTCGTGGCCGATTCGCGATATAAAAGTATCCATGAATACAGAGCAGATTCGAGCAAAATCGAAAGATACCATGATGAAGGAACTGCTGGGTTCCATTATCGCCGCAACTATCCTCGAACAACTCACCCAAGACGTCAAAATAGTACAAAGTCTGAAAAAACAACGTGCCCATAACCCGCAAACGGAATCACCACCTACCCCCAAATTGGAATAAAGTCAGTGGCATTGAGTTAACGCTGTCGGCTGATCGGACCGCCTGCCTTGGCGATGATTCTGATGGTGACCGTGTAGCTCGGATTCCTAGCGTGGCGGCACACGGACGGAACGATCCAATATGCTGTGGAAACCAGTAAGGTTCTTGAAGACAACTAACGCACAGGCCGCGAAGGTGATGTGGCAACTCGCAAGGATCCAAACAGCGTCTCACGGTCGCGAACCACATAGAACTTCGCTCCTTGATTGCTCCGCAAATCCTTGCTGTCCAATATCCAAGCTAGATCGGTCGGCGTTGTTGTTTCATACGTCAAGATACCAACCAAAATATCTCCGTTGCGAATGCCAGCCTTCGCCGCTGGACTCCCCGCTCGAACTGCTGTCACTCGCATGCCACCCTGATAGTTCGGATCCACTCGCGATACCTCTTGCTGATCCACTGAATTCGCCTTGATGCCCAGCACCTGCCAAGCTCGCTCCATCACCGAATCAACCTCTGGCACCTTCTTTAGCTCGACCACCGTCAAACATAGATCATCAATCGTCGCGCCTTCACGCTCCACTGAGATGTCTAATGTGGTATCTGCGGGCACCTCATACAACGCTAATTCATAGTCCAATCGTCGGGTGACTTCTTTGCCACCGATCGATAGTATCCGGTCACCCGCTTTGAAACCCGCTTTGTCCGATGCCGAATCCTTTTCCACCGACTTGATCACCACACCCGCACCCGCGTCATGAACCACCTTCATCGCTAACTCTTGACGCTGCGCTCGCTGTCGCTCAATCATGTTCGAAGCGACATCCAACGCTTCGTCCACCGGAATCGCAAACCCAATTCCATTGGCACCCATCCGCACCGCGACATTCACACCAATCATGTCACCTAATATATTAATCAGCGGACCACCTGAGTTGCCGGGATTGATGCTCGCATCGGTCTGTATCAAATTGCGATACTCTTGCGTCCCATTGACTGGAATATTGCGATGCAGCTGGCTGATGATACCCACCGTCACCGTGCTGGAATAACCAAACGGGTTGCCAATCGCAATTACCGTCTCGCCTATTAACAAATCGGATGATGTGCCCGTCTTGATCACCGGTAACGATTCTTCGCTGATCACTTTGATCAACGCTAAATCGGTCTGAGGATCGTGATCGATCATACGGCCAGTAAACTTCTTGCCGTTGGCCAGCGTCACATCGATGTCCGCTACGCCCTCGACCACATGCAGATTGGTAAGAATGAAACCGCGAGGGTCGATAATCACCCCCGATCCCATGCCGTTCACTTGCTGCGTGCCCGCCTCACCCGAATACGCTACCGTTTCGGTACGTATCGTCTTGTGGCCCTGTATGTTCACTACCGCTGGGTCGGCAACCTGCGTCGCTTTCACAATGGGCGATAAGCGCGCGGGGTCCGGCTCTCGCCCCCAAAGTGTCCAACTGGAACTCATCCATGCCATCAAGAAACCGACATGAGCCAGTTTCGACGAAAAGAGGCGAATCCTGCGGGGATCAGTCATGGATGCCAGCCAGTAGCAGGTGGACGAAGACAACCCGCCTGTCATGCAATCATTTCTATGACCGCTGACGAGGCACAAGTCAGTTCATCGGCCCATGTGACAAGACCGCTTCATCCGACATAAAGAGCCCCGCACGAATTACCTAAACCCACACAAGTGAATCTAGGCAAGATTTTAGAATTGCAATTGTCGCAGTGCCTGATTTGCTATCGCAATAAAAGCAATCGGCCGCACAGAACCCTTAAATAACCGAAGCACCCGCAATAAGTGAAAAAGTTTCACCCATCCACAGAATCCCCAGACTCTCTCCATCTCTTGGGCTCAACCCATATTAATACGGGACGATCGGTTCAAATACCGGACGAGTCGGCACCGGGAGAAAACGCGAGGCCTCAGGTGGCTTCGTGTCGGAGCCTCGCCTCAGCCCAGGAATTGTCCAAGATTCACGAGGTGCTCCCTGCTGCTGCTCTGAATATTCCAAGCAATCTCTATCTGGGTAACCTGCGCTGTGGACGACGTCACTTTCGAGCGTTTGGGCAAAAAAACCGGTCCGAGCCGATTCGCCTGGTCTAGGTCCAACTGGCGTCCCCACACAGCCGACCGGCAGGAACAATAGCGTCGACAGCAAAATCAAGCGTGCGCCGAGCGAATCCGGCCGCCACAATCTGTTGTCCATACTCCAACCGCCCAAGCCCGCCTTCGGGATTACCCCGAACGCTTGCCGCAAGCTGAGCCTCGCCAAACAAAGAGGAATGAAATAAACTTGGTTCATCATACATCCGATTATCGCCTTTAACGCATAGGCAACTTAAGCAAAACATGTCGACTTTAACGACCGCACACCATAAAACGAATCCAGCCTCCCATCCGCTGACCGGCAACTGGAGGCCTCTCAGAATTGGAGGCGTTATGCTCGGATTTCCGGTCGTTCAAGCTGCCTTGTCGGGATACAGTGATTGGCCGATGCGTTTGCTAGCACGTCGCTTTGGGGCATCCTATTCGTTATGCGAAGTGATGCTGGACCAGTTCTTGGTTTCAATGCGCGATCGGCAACGCAATCGCCACTTTCTGTACAACACCGCCGAAGAACAACCGGTGGCAGGTCAATTGATGGGAGCCGAACCTGAACAGTTCGCTCAAGGTGCCCAGAAACTGGTTGAAGCTGGTTTTGCGGTGATCGATATCAACTTCGGCTGTCCGGTTCGCAAGGTCGTAGGACGTTGCCGCGGGGGCTATCATTTGAGCCAACCCGAGGTGGCTCTGGAAATTGTGCAGCGCACTCGAGATACGGTCCCGAGCGAGATTCCCGTTACGCTGAAAATGCGCCGTGGCATGGACGACACTGCGGAGAGCCGCGACAATTTTTACCGCATCTTGGATGGTGCTTTCGCATATGGCGTATCAGCGATCACCGTACACGGGCGAACGGTAGAACAGAAGTATAAGGGTCCAAGCCGCTGGGAGTTTCTGCGGGAAGTCAAGCAGCATGTGGGTGATCGGACGATCCTGGGGTCGGGGGATCTTTTCACCGCAGCGGATTGCTGGCGCATGATCGAACAAACGGGGATCGACGGCGTGACGGTTGCCCGAGGATGCATCGGAAACCCCTGGATTTTTGCCCAAACACGGGCCTTAGCCGAGGGCAATCCTCTACCGAGTCCACCTTCAACGCATGAGCAAGCCGAAGTGATGAGGGAGCATTGGGATTTAGCGGAACAGCTTTACGGCACCGATCGAGTGGGAGTAATGATGCGAAAATTTGGCATCAAGTATTCGGCCAGCCACCCCCATTACATCGAGGTGCGAACCGACTTCGCCAAAATTCGCGATCGAGCCGATTGGAATGCGGTTTTGGAAAAGCATTACCGTGAAGATCAATTGGGCGTTTACCCCCCTCCTGAAGTACATCGCGTTCAAGGCTCAACCTGCGCCGATGGGTGCGAAGAGGGGGCCTAGGCCCGCGAGCGTCGGGATATTTTCTCGGAAAAAGATGCTTTATCGGGAAGCGTTAGTTAGAATAATGGGTGTCTTGTCGGCCAATTTGCGGCACCCCTGCGATTGATGTGCTGACGAACCGACTTCTTCTCCTTCTGCCAGATTTTGGCTGGCCAGTTTTGGCACCTAGGTTGTGGAACCTTTACGATGGAAACTTCGATGCGATACGCATTGGACCGATTTTTAAAGTCTTTTCGTGGCTGCTCTTTTGGAATGGCTATCGCCCTGAGCGGTGCGTTTGTTGGCCCGGCGGCAACCACAGCCGTAGCTCAAAATTTTGAAACCATTCCGTTTTCGGCCGAAATGGCGCAGGATTCGGCGCGGAAAGCAGCCGCCGATATGAAAAAATCGTTGATCAACGGCAGTTCGACCGAATTCGGCGGGGATGCTGGTCAGAAAGCAAGTCAATATTATGCCGGCTTTCTCGTACCCGCTTTGACCTACCCAGCGCAAGTGGAAAAATTTCGTAAAGAGATTTTCACAGATATCAAAACTGCGAAGTCGCAAGAAATGCGAGATTTGATTATTCGCTCAGTAGAAGGTCCTCTCAAGAATGTTGTCGACAATGAAGCGGTCGCTCCGAGCAGTCGAGTCGCCGCTTTGATTTTGCTAGGTGAATTAGATACCGAACAAGCTGACTTTTCCACGAACAAACCCCCCAAACCCACGCGAACCACGATCCCCTTTTTCCGTACGCAACTTAAGAAGCCTAATCAGCTCGATGGATTGTTGGCTGCGGCTTTAGTCGGTTTGAATCGCCAGATTCGCTATTCGTCGTACACGTGGCAACCCGCAGCCAAAGATGCGATTGCCGACGATCTAAAGCTTGTCCTTAACATGCCCAAACCGGTAACACGCTCGGCTGAAGCCCATGCATATTTGCAGCGGATGGCCGTGGAAGGTTTATCGCTGTTTGGCAGCAGCAAACACCCCGAGATCCTCAATCAATTGGTCACGACACTCGCCGATGAAAAACAGCCGGCCATGCTGCGAATCGCCATCGGTCGTGCTCTACCGCGCTGGCCACTCGATGGTCTATCCGCAGAACAGCGGCAACAGATTTTGGCGGGCAGCGTACAACTGGCCCGCGCAGAAGTTGTGGCATGGTTTGAGCAAGCTCGCGATCCGCTGAAAAATAACGCCTCCGGTTTCGGCGGAATGGGACCCATGGGTGGAGGTCCTGGGATGATGGGTGGGCCGGGAATGATGGGTGGTGATGGCGAAGGTATGGACGGCATGATCGGCTCTCCCACAGGGGGCGGCGGCCGTGGTATGGGTGGCGGTTTAGGAGCACCAGCCGGCTTGGGCGGAAGCGGAAGCGGAAGCAAAGATAAAGAGAAAAATCTGGCCGAAATCCAAGATCGCGCAACGAATGCGGCTCGCCGAAAACTCTACACCGTTCTTGAAAGTGTCTATGTCGGTTTGGATGGAAAAGCTTTTGCGATCGACAGGAAAGTTGTCGGCAAAGGTTTAACAGGTTATTACGCTGAGAACGACCCACTTGCAGACCCGACCAAGAAAGTCTTGGCTGAGATCGATGCGCTGTACGACGCCCTGGGCGACCGCAGTGTGAAAGATATTCGCTCACTTGCCAACGTCATGGAAACTGCGATCGATAAATTCAACTTGGTAGCCGATACCGTTCCCGGTATCGAAATCTACAAAAAGGTTGAAATCAAAAAACCAGCCGATGCGGATGTCGCCGATGCCGCGAAACCTGCCGATGGTGCAGCACCTGCAGAAGGGGCCGCACCTGGTGAGAACGCTGCTGCGCCAGCCGACCCAGCGGATGCGGCTGCTCCGAACCCTGCGGCTGCTAACGGTGCTGCGGCTGCTAACGGTGCTGCTGCCGAAAATGGTAACAGCCCAGCCCCGGCCAGTCCCGCTCCCGGTGATGCCTCGGGAGCCAATGCGCCTGCTGGCGGCGGAAACTAGTCGCTTCACTCGCCGACTACCACCGCAGCATTTCCTTCATGGCCTGGATACTGTCAGGCAGATCATGCAGCAGGCTCCAACCTGCTGCTGCCAAAATTAAGATACCCGTTGCCAGCAGCATCCAACCCGAAGCGCGATCTTCTGCCGGCAACTGATGTATTTTTCTCGCGATGGTTCGTTCTAGCTCGAACCAAGCTCTCCAGTCTTGTCGTTCGCCGGCGGCCACCACTTGAGCGACTGTTCGATTGCCTGACATTTCTAGGCAGAGATTGATGCCTTTGTTGGGCAATTGCAAAACATCCCCGGTCCAGGTTGCGTTGGAATCGTGCTCATGAGCCACCTCGAGAAGCGACTCTCTTAAACGCGATTCACTTAAACCATAGATGATCAAACGGCGTCGTGCCATAAGAATCCACAGGCCGCAGCAGAGTGCGTAAAAAAAGATCAAGATCACCCATACAGCAGTGCCCAGTGTCACGGCAGCTTGCTGCGGAAAGAACAGTTCCATCGGGCCGATCATCACCAATCCCAGCAGACCGATGGCCAGCGTTGCCGTGTCCTTAGCACCGGTCGTCACAAAGGGATGTGGCCTCAGCCGAATCGTCCCGATCAGCATCAAATACAGCGCTAGTGGGCCCACGGCGAGAGCCAAATAAAACCCTTCCATGACCCATCCTCAGAGTAAAAAAGTTTCCTAACCTATGACGAACTTTGTCATCGACCGATTGGTCACTATAAGCATATCAAATCCGCGCTCAGCGTGCGTATTGCCAACCCGCAAAATCGCTATCGACGGCACAAAGCAACCTTGCGGAGCGAAAATTTTCTAATTCGGCAAGGTAGTTGGATCATTCCGTCGGTTGCCACCCAAGCCATGGGGAAGATTCCTTGAGGCTAATGCCGATACCCTTTTTATTGCTGAATCTTCGATGACTATCGACAAGGAATTTATGGTGCGCGAATCGGAAACCAACACTCTGACAGTTTCTGAACGGCCAAGCACAATCGTAGCAACCCCCAACAGTTCATTAGCAACTGTCCGGGAGCCGAACAATGGTTTGCCAACCAGTCTGCACACAAATCTGTCGTCGATTCGCTTCGTTGAAGGTCGAATCGACCAATCGTTGGCGTTTGCCGATCAAGCGATGGCAGCTCTGGAATCCTCATCCGACAACGGCCAGAGCTCCCATTCGACCGAGGTTGCGACGCAGATTCCCGAAGTGAGCGTCATCATCCCCGTTTACAACGAACAAAAAACGGTGGCAGAAGTCATCCAACGCGTTCTCGCTCTGCCGATTTCGCTGGAAGTGATTGTCGTCGACGATGGCAGTTCGGATGGTACGCGAGATATCCTGTCGCGCTATGCCAAACATCCCCGCGTTCGCACACTCCTGCACGCGGTCAATCAAGGTAAAGGAGCCGCACTTCGTACCGGTATCGCCCGAGCAACAGGCGATTATGTGGTGATTCAAGATGCCGATCTAGAATACGATCCAAGCAATATCCTGAGCGTACTGAAGCCTCTGCAAGCTGGCCTGACAGAAGCAGCCTACGGGTCGCGCTATTTAATGCAGTCCAAGCAAGATCGTTCGCTCTTACATCGATTGGGGAACTGGGGTCTGACCACATTTTCTAATTTGCTGGCGCGACAATCGCTAACCGACATGGAAACATGCTATAAGGCTTTCAGCCGCGAATTGATTCAATCGATTCAGATCGAAGAAAATCGTTTCGGCTTCGAACCGGAGATTACCGCCAAACTCGCGCGCACGCAGACACAAATTTGCGAGGTCCCAATCAGCTATCAGCCGCGAAGCTGGAAAGAAGGCAAGAAGATTGGCGTGAAAGATTTGGTGCGAACGCTGTATTGTATCGTCAAGTATAATTTGCGTTAAACCAGCGATAAGCATACGAGCTTGAGTTCGCTTCCACCATCTTTCCGCATCGAGTCAGCGGTGTACGCTGGCCACGTCTGATCGTCCGAGGTACCTAGGTTGGACACTCGGCAGGCTCTAACGTCGTTTGGTGGATGGCGTCGTCGGTGCAGCAGCGGTTTGGGCTTTTGCAAAAAATGTCTTGGCATCGACCAATTGAAATTCAACCAACATCGCGCCCACTTTTTCGATCCGAGTCAGATCGTCGGAAGAAAGCGTCCAATTGGTCAACAGCTTGCTGGTAGCAATACTGTCACGGCCACGAGTATGCGTGATGCGCTGAATCTCGCTCGGAAAAAAACCTTGCTTGGCAATTTCGCGATTCAGCGCCAGTCGCGCGAAAGGTGGCAGAGGTCTATCGGAGTAAAACGCGTTCAATCGGGCAGACCAATCTGCGAAATCCGCATACTGCAGCAGCGAAGATACTTGGTTTGGCTTGATGCATTTCGCATGATATTCAATCGCATCAGCCGCAATCACAATCGTCATAGAAGAGGGAATGATTTTTGTAGCTTCCGGTTTGGGCACCAAGCGTTGAATTTCGGTGGCTGTAATCTGCTGCTGAACTTGAGCTTCGACCGATAAAATCTCATCCATACCAATGCGCGATTGGACATTGCGCTCGCGATCCAAGAGAACAATGCGACGCCCACCCGGATCAATAACGGTGATCGACTTTGGGTTGATCCGATCAAAATCATAGAAGACCCCTTCATAAAAAAGGGTAAGATTTTGCATCACGGGTTGCTTGTTATCCTCGAAATAAATGTCTGTCTCAACCCGGAAGGCCACCGGTACCTCCTGCGCAGACATTAAGGATGCGAACAAGCCCAAAAAACCAATGAAGAATATTTGCGACATCCAAGCTGTCGACATGAATCCATTCCCCAGCCCAAAATAATTTCGGATAGACTATTTACTCCCCACCCAATCGAATCCAATACATCGAATCCAAATGGTTGCCGCAGGGATCGTAGCGAAACTTCCCTTCCGCGAGAAGAGAGAATTGGAAACTGAAATCCAGAACGAGTTATGAACTTTTATCCACTCAATCCCCCATCTGCGCCTGGCTATCCATTTGCCCCCGACGTTGGTCCGCATTTGCAGCGCATGATTGAAGATGGAAGCTGGGCCAACTACTCTGGGCCAACCTTAGAACGACTGTCAACCGAGATCCATAACTACACCGGCTGCGATTCGCTGCTTTGTAGCTCCGGTTCCATCGCTGTCGAACTCGCCCTGCGAGCCTGCAAAGTCCAGAGCGGCGACGAGGTAATCTTGGCTGGCTACGATTACCCCGGAAATTTTCGCTGCATCGAAGCGGTCCAAGCCCTTGCAGTCGTTGTTGATCTGGTACCCCACACTTGGTCCATCGATCTCAATCAGCTCCGCGAAGCCATCACTTCCCAAACCAAAGCCATCATTGTCAGCCATCTCCATGGCGAGATTCAGGATTTGCTATCAATCCGCGAGATTGCCGATCGAGCTGGGATTGCTGTGATCGAAGATGCCTGCCAAGCGATGGGGGGCCGAATTGCCGGACGGGCGCTTGGGAGCCTGGGGCATCTGGGTATCTGGAGTTTTGGCGGCAGCAAGCTATTGACGGCAGGGCGGGGTGGCGCCTTGTTATGCAATGATCCAGCCTTCATGCAAAGAGCTCGCGTCGCCTCTCAACGCAGCAATGATGCGTTCGCCCTGAGCCCATTACAGGCTGCTGTGCTGATTCCACAAATGGAATTGTTGTCGGAAGCCACGAAACAACGGTATGTAAACGCCAAAATTGTGGCTGAGTTCTTGCGTGCCAGCGATTGGTGCTCCCCCGCAAGACTCGCTCCAGCCGACGAGGTCGCGCTGCCAGCTTTTTACAAACTGGGAATGTTCATCACTCGCGATGCCGTGGACCGTGAGCAGTTTATTCAGCGGGCTAGCTCCCGTGGAGCCGAAATCGGTCCAGGCTTTCGAGGCTTCGCATCGCGTTCTAGCCAACGTTGTCGCCGCCTCAACGAACTAAAGCATTCGCGCGAAGCGGGTATAAGAACCATGCTGCTTCATCATCGGCATCTCACGGCCAGTCCGACCGAACTTAAGCTCTGGGCAAGCCAATTAAGTGGCATCGCGAGTGAGAATGACTAGAAGCGCCTATGCTTGTCAAGCTTCGACAATATCAACAGTGAAACCTTACCAAAACTACCTATCGGCAACTGTGTCGACTTTTTTGCAACGGTGATTGATCATGCGAATTTTGTTGACCAACGATGATGGAATCGAAGCGGAGGGTTTAGCAGCGTTTGCCGAAGTGCTCTCACAACATGCGGAAGTTACCGTCGTAGCTCCACTGGATCATCAAAGCTGCTGTGGACATGGTGTGACTACAACCCGCCCGCTGCAAATTGCCAAACATCGCGACCAATGGTATTCGGTCGATGGTTTACCTGCGGACTGTGTACGAGTCGGCCTGCTGCACCTCCGCTTGGAACCCGATTGGGTTCTTTCGGGGATCAACCATGGAGGCAACCTAGGTGTCGACATCATGATGTCCGGCACCGTGGCCGCCGCGCGGGAAGCGAGCTTGATCGGTTACAAGAGCCTAGCCATTTCGCAGTACCGCAATCCTAAGATACATGTTCCGTGGGAACTCTCTGCGTTGCGCGCCTTAACAGCTTGGCAATTCATTGCAAAACGCCCGCTGGAGAAATTTGCTTTGTGGAATATAAATCTTCCCGCTGTCGCCAGCTCTCAGGAGTCGGCTCCTCGGCCCGGCGATGACGGGCGAATCGAAATCGTCGATTGCTTGCCAGAGCCCCAGCCGCTCGATTTCCACCTGGAGCCGAGCGAGTCAGGTCTAGTTTATCGTTCGAATTATCAAATGCGTCCGCGCTCTGCAATATCGGATGTCGCTCATTGTTTCGGCGGCAAAATCACCTGCTCAAAACTCTCCGCAACACATCCCTATCTAAATTCATGAACTGCTAATGTGACTCGCTCGAGAAAATCGAGGATCACTTTATCCCACAGGAATTGTCGGTGATAATCGCAGCACGAATTATCTGCTAAACGCTCGGCTATACGCAGCTTGCGCTTTATTCATCGCATTTTGAGCCTTCTGTTCTACTGATTTTAGTTTTGTTCTTAACGCATCGATGTCATCTGCGGCTGTTTTCGAAACCGTTTTCACTTGCCCTAAGTCCGCCTCCATCTTGCCAATCAAATTTGAATCTTTAGCCTCAGCTTCATACGTACGGCATTTCTCCAGAAGATTCATAGCATCCATGACCGTCTTTTCTAGATCAGCGCGATGCTGCTCATATGTCTTGTCCGAGACAGTACGCAATCTTTCCATATGGCTTTGCAGGTCTTGTGATTTCGACGTCAGTTCCGCCTTAGACATTGTCAATATCTCAACCATCTGTTTCGTTGCTTCAACATTCTCTTGAAGTTTGCCATGTAATGATGGATCGTAACCATCTCTAAAAGCTTGCCAATCTTTTTTTAACTCTTCCTTGAATGCTTCCAATTGCTCTTTGTCTCGTTCAAAGCCCTCTTGGGCAGCACTCAACTTCAATTGACAATCCTCAAGCTCCCTCCGAGATTGAACCAAATCACTCTGCGTCTCCGCATAATGCTGCGATATCTCATCGAGCTTGGATTCCAACTGATCGACCCGAGCCGAATTGCATCCAGATAAAAGAGGAAAGACCAAAAAAAGAGCAAAAATCAGTCGCATGATATTCCCTCTAAACATGCAAATAAAAAATGATCAACTCAGTCACTTTCATCTATCTGAGATCTTACTTCGTACCAGATTACGACATTGGACACAGAGTTTCCAGAGGCTAATTGTAGGTTACAACGCTTACTACAGAGCTTCTGAATCTATACGCGAGCCATTCGTACATTTTGGGCACCCTGACGAAATCTGCGAACCTCAGATCATTCTCTCTTGATGGGTCAATACAGATAAAAGACTCCGTCAAAGTCCTGGCCCTGACGTCGTTCGCAAAGCCTCTATCGCAAACGGTACATAGTCACCAATCGTTGAACTATGTTTAACTTGCCAGCATTGAAACTCGAGTAACCGCTATCATTTTTCCCCGCTCTTAATGTGCCAACAAACAGACAGTTTTACCTCCGGTCACTGCCTCTGTCACCCATCTTTCAGCGTTACATTTATCGTGACACAGTTAATCTTGATCGATATACTGAATCAGCGATTTTCTCTGATATAGTACGCCTATGTATTTTCGTTGAAATACTCTTTTGGGACGAATGTGCCCATCATCTCTTTTCCGCTTCAAGCCACGCTTTGAACTCATTCAAGATGAGAAACGTTGCCTCAAAAGTTCGTACTTCGATCAGCCGCTTATTTACGGTTCCTCAACTCTTTTCTTCCACTCGCACCAGTCTTTCCGAGTTTTCATACCATTATCCTTTTCATCAATATGCCGGCCAAAACCGCGACTAATACGACAGCGGTAAACCGCTTGCAGCACTGTATAACTGCATTACATATGCATGGTTAGCCCACCCCCCACCCTTAATTTTCGAGGTGGGCCACCCTTTTCGAGGGTAAAAAACCAATTCTATACTTATATTATTTTAAACTATTTTCTTGCTGATAACTCCCAAGACTACTAGACTGTGATTCGCTCTCAGTAACGGAAATGCAGTCCCTCTCCTTCTTTCCGTGCTAAGCAATGTATTAAGACGACGTGTCGTCGTTGTTTTTTTTACCGTCATCGAAGAGGCTCTTATGTCTTACTCCAGAATCCGGCGGGGGTTCACGTTGGTGGAACTCCTTGTCGTAATCGCCATTATTGGAATTCTGGTCGGGTTGCTTCTCCCTGCCGTTCAGGCAGCGCGCGAAGCGGCTCGACGCATGCAGTGCAGTAACAATCTAAAACAAATTGGATTGGCATTGCACAATCATCACGATGCATTCAAGGCACTTCCGCCTGCTCGTGGCACATTGCTGATTCAAATCTACCCCAACAATCCAAGTTGGTGGACTCCGAACCCAACTACTTATCGTGGCTGGATGTGCGAAATACTCCCGTACATAGAACAAAATAATTTGAAGGACCGCATGTTTGCTGGATGGAGCGCACCATTTTTCAACAATTACACGACGCCCGTTTCGACATTTGCTTGTCCATCGGACGGTCGCACCCTAAATGCTCCAGCATCGGGAAATGGTGCTCCAACCAGTTACCTGGGTGTTACCGGCTGGAACAGCGGTGGCACATCTTCGGCAAACTTTAACGCGCAATATTTTGGCCCCAGCGATGGTGTCTTTAATGTCAACGCTGTACGTAAAGGAGTTCGTTTTGCCGAAATCACCGATGGTCTTTCCAACACACTTGCTGTTGGGGAACGTCCACCCGATCGACAAATGTATTGGGGCTGGTATGCCGTTAGCGATTACGATTCCCTGTTATCGGTTTCGCAAGCGTATTCCTTCCACTCCTGTACGCTGCCAGGCATTTTCCGCGCTCCGATGATGCCGCTCAACTTCGATCGTGAAGCTTGTCATTTCTGGAGCCTTCATCCAGGCGGTGGTAACTGGTTGATGGCCGATGGATCGGTCAATTTCATTTCTTATAACTCAGCAACGATCACGTTCGGCCTCGCAACCCGAGGGAATAGTGAAGTCGTCGATACGAGCTCCTTCCAGTGATGAGCCGTTGCGAAATTGTTACTCGTCAGGCTGCTGTTCATAGCAGCCTGACGTTTTCTTTTATTTCGTGATTTTTACTCCGCGATATTTTGATACGAAACCACCAGAGATTCCGCCGCATTCCCATTTTTCTTTTGTCTTTAATCCAGAGATTTTTGCTATGACTCGATTTCATTCCTGCTTTTTGTTGAGCTTGGCGTTGCTTGCTTGCATGCTTACCGGTTGCGGAAAAGCGACAGGTAATATTTCTGGAGTCGTTAAATACAATAGTAAGCCACTGCCAGGTGGTTCCGTGATGTTCGTGGATAGCTCCGGAGCGATCGTTCAGACAGCAATCGCCGAGGATGGAAAATTTACGGCTTCTAAAGTTGCCATTGGCAACAACAAAGTCGCCGTAAGTTACGTCGATGATAAAATTAATCAGTATGCCCAAGAAATTGCCGCCAAAGGCAAGGGCTCGCTTAAGCCAATTACGAACATGCCAAAGCTCGATACCGCAAACATGCTCACGCTGCCAGCCAAGTATTCGATGCCCGATCAGTCGGGATTATCCTTTGATGTAAAGAGCGGTGAGAACACATACGATATCGATCTGAAATAGAAAGATCGCTGGATTCTTTCACCGCTCTGTATCAGCACGCAAAATCTTCTCTATCTTTCGGCCCTTGGCGAGTTCATCAACTAACTTGTCGAGGTGGTATCGCACTCTCTGTGTCAGAGGATTTTGTATCTCCTCGACGCGATAGCCGCAAATCACGCCCGTGATACGGTGAGCGTTGGGATTTAATTTTGCGTTGGCGAAAAATTGCTCAAACGTGGCTTGACGATCCATCAGTTTTTTTAATTGCATTTCGTTAAAACCCGTCAACCACTCAATAACTTGATGCAACTCTTCCTTGGTACGACCTTTCTTCTCTACTTTTGCGATGTAATGGGGATAAACCAAAGCGAATGTCATCTGGGCAATCCGCTGGTCATGGTGACTTGTATCGGTCATCTAAGACTCCTCGTCATTTAATTCGCATCACCTAACGCTTCTATGATCCGTCGAATATGCCTCTCCACCTTTCGCTAAGCATATTCCGACTCAGGCTCAACTGGCAAGAGTTTGCCGTCGACATTCACTTTTCACGGCCACAAACTGCAATCATTTTTTAGCCTCGACTAAACTTTTTTTAATCCTTGCCGTTTTGGAAACGAAAAAGAGCAGCTTGCCCCTCCACCGCTGATCAGGATAAAAATCTAACCGTCATGAGGCTCTCCTACGAACGCTCGAACGGACTTCGGATATCTTGAGCCAGCGACCGGTTTGCGATTACAGCGATTATTAGCCGAATTTCGTGGAGAGGACGAGGGATCAGCTTTGGTCTCTTGGTGAGTACTTCGATCACACGCTTAAAATGAATCCCCCTTTGCTCAAAGCTTTCCGCAATATCTGGTCGCAGCGGATACGGCAGACGCGGAGTCGCACTCATCTTTTTTCATCGTTTTCCGAGCAATTTCCCAGACTTCCGATGAACGCAACAACCGCAAATGGGTCCCTTGGACAAGCACCCTGATTACAGGGTGAAGATCGCACAAGTTTATCGTAAATAATATGAGCATTGGATGACCGCAGAAGCAGAACCTGAAAAGAAACCTACAACCTTCCGACGAATTCGCCAAATTCACCTGATGGCCCAAGAACAGCGTGAAGGGGACGGCGTTGACCCACGGGAAGAAATGCGCACTCGCCAGCGGCGCAGCTCGCGCAACAAACCCGATTATTCCAATCAACGGCTCGCCAGCCAGATTTTCGATATTATAAGCTTGAGTTCCTGGTTATCTGATATCGGGCTTGCAGACTTCGAGTTTGTGCGCGTTCTCCCAACGGAACGCAGTGGACGATATGTGATTGAAGTCCGCTGCACCCATCCCAATTTGGCGGTTGATCCAGTCTCAATCGAACAAGTATTGCGAGACAATAAGGGTATCCTACGCGTGGAAATTGCAGAGGCTGTGCAACGCCGCAAAGCACCTGACTTTCAACTCCGTGTCGTACCCGCAAATCATGCAAACGAACGCTGAGCTCGACAGACAAATACAGTGGATCGCTTCCCAGCCCGATATCCTCAAGATCGCCGTGATGCCCGACAGCCATCCGGGCTTGACGGTTCCCAACGGGCTTGCAGTAGCCACATCCACATTGCTCTATCCACAGCTCGTAGGCAGCGATATCGGTTGCGGTTATTCCGCACTACGTTTCGACTCACCGTACACCTCGCTCGATAAAACCAGCCTTGAAAAATTGCTCGTTCTTTTGCTAGATGAGGTTCCGACGCTCAAGCATTCTCCCAATAGAGCGGCGAATTATCGAAGTCTGATCGAAACTTTAGGCCCTTTATCCGACGACAGGCTATCGGCCATAATCCCGCGCGAAGGGACTCATCAACTGGGAACATTAGGTCGCGGTAATCATTTTTTGGAATTGGCGCATGATGATGCCGATCGATTATGGTGCGTTGTCCACACAGGCTCCCGGGGAATGGGACAAGCTATCTCGGAATATCATCTCAGGGCGGCAACAGATAACAGCTCCCCAAAAAATCTCATCGGTATTCCCGCGCAGACATCTGCTGGCTCAGCCTATCTCGAGGATATGAATTGGGGTTGTCAATACGCAACGCTGAATCGAAGTCTCATTCTCAATGCAGTCGCAGACCTTCTTGAATCCCATCACTCCATCGCCATCGACGAATCGTCTTACATTGATTCGCCTCATAATTTCCTGGTTACTATGCCTTACGCGAATCAAACGTACTACGTCCATCGCAAAAGCGCAAATTCGGCTGCCATAAATCAACCAGGAATCATCGCCGGCACGATGGCAACGGGCTGTTTGATCACCTGCGGCCTCGGAGATCCCGATTCACTCCATTCCTCTGCCCATGGCGCAGGCCGGGCTATGAGCCGCACGGAAGCAGCTACGAAAATTCGTACCCGTGATATCGCAGGTCAAATGAATTCCATCGTCTACCGAAAAACGGATATTCAGCATTTTCGCGATGAAGGCCCACAAGCCTACAAAAACATCCATCAAGTGATGCAGGCACAGAAAGCCCAGGTTCGTGTCGTTGAAAAACTAACGCCTGTGCTTAATGATAAACGCTTTTGACCAATCTCGCTTGAAAAAGCGGATAAGCTTTCTATCCTTCTTCAGCGCGAGATTAAATCGAAGAGTTCGCTTATCCTCTACGATTGCCACGGGGCCCTGAGTATACTGATCCCTGGTATTCGCTGGCCACATCTCATTTTGCTCAGGAATAAGTCCCATGCTCCGCTTGATGTTCGTTCTCACTCTATGCTGGATAGGAGCAATTTCCTACGCGAACGAAAACGTTCGCCCAAATATAATTTTGATTATGGCCGATGATTTTGGCTATGAATGTGTCACGGCCAACGGCGGTGAGTCTTACCAAACTCCAAATCTAGATCGTCTTGCTCGCGAGGGGGTTCGATTTGAGCATTGCCACGTGCAGCCTCTCTGCACACCCACACGCGTGCAGTTGATGACAGGCATCTATAACATTCGAAACTATTTGAATTTTGGAACCTTGCTGCGAACGGAGCAGACGTTCGGGCATTACTTTCAAGAAGCTGGCTACGCAACGGGTATCTGTGGTAAATGGCAATTAGGACGTGAACCGGATTCACCTCAGCATTTCGGATTTCAAGAATCCTGTCTCTGGCAGCATACGCGGCGACCACCGCGCTATGCGAATCCAGGTCTGGAATATAACGGCGTTGAAAAAGACTTTGTACAGGGTGAATACGGGCCAGATCTGGTCAACAACTTCGCACTCGATTTTATCACTCGCCACAAAGATCAGCCATTCTTTCTGTATTATCCGATGATCCTGACGCATGATCCCTTTCAGCCGACGCCGGATAGCCGAAATTGGGATCCAACCACCACCGGCGAGACGGCTAAGCGAAACGTCAAGCACTTTGCCGATATGACGGCCTACATGGATAAGCTCATCGGTAAACTCGACGCGCATTTGCAGCAACTCGGTGTACGTGAGCAAACTCTGCTGATTTTCATTGGTGATAATGGAACTCAAAAGACAGTGACCAGTCGATTTCAAGGTCAAGATTATCAGGGTGGTAAGGGCACAACCACGGTTCGAGGCACACATGTCCCGCTGATTGTAAGTTGGCCGTCAAAAATCCGAGCGGGGCGGGTTCAATCGGAACTGATCAGCAGCGTGGATATTGTGCCAACGGTTTGTGAAGCTGCTGGAATTCGCATGAAAAAGAAGATCGACGGTCTCAGCTTTCTACCACAACTTCTCGGCCAATCGGCGCCATCACGCACTTGGCTTTACAGTTGGTATTCACCAAGGCAACAGCCGAATCTCACCGTGAAAGAATTTGTGTTCGATCAACATTACAAACTCTACCGCACGGGTGAATTCTACCATATCGCGAACGACCCCAACGAACAGCATCCCATTGCAAGCTCAAACACGGAAGGTGAGGCCGCCGCTGCATTATCAAAACTGCAAGCAGCACTTGATCAATTCGCGGGTGCTCGCCCGGTAGAATTAGATCGAGCATTGGAAGCGATCGCACCACCAGAGACGAAGCAGAAGAATAAAAAGAAGGATCAGTGATCCGCGGAACGCACATCCGACTCGGCCGCTATTTTAGTGGTTGTCCTTAGGATACTATACCAATTCTCGGATCGGTTCGCGGCGATCAACCAAGTATTGCGGTCGTCCGCTATGATCGGGAATCGTAACTTGGCTCACATCGATACCGAGTTGTCGATAGAGGGTTGCAAAGACATCTTGATAGTGGATCGGACGATCTTGAGGAACTTCGCCCAAACGATTCGTCGAACCAATCACTTGACCTGTTCGCATGCCACCTCCAGCCAACAAACAACAGGAGGCTTGCGGCCAATGATCGCGACCAGCGTCTTTATTAATACGTGGTGTTCGTCCAAACTCACCCCAAGCCACAACGCTCACATCGTCTGCAATACCGCGCTGGTGTAAATCGGTGATCAGTGCCGTGATAGCCTGATCGAACATGGCAAGTTGGGATGGTAAACGCGCGAAATTGGAATGATGTCGATCCCAGCTACCAAAGGATAGCGTGACGCAGCGCACGCCGGCTTGTACCAGTCGTCGAGCGATCAAAAATTGATCCATCCAGTGCGGTCCCGCATCTTCGCCAAAGGCTGGAGCAGCGCTACCGCGCCCGTAAAGATCTCGTGTCGCGGCATCTTCTTTTTCAATATCGAGCGCTTCGACTAACTTGCTCGATGTCAACACATCAAATGCCTTCTGTGTGTAGGAATCGTACGCGCTCATATCGGCGCTAGCATCTTGCCATCGTCGAAATCGATCAACTTCCTGTAGCAGTGTCCGACGATCGCGAAGTTGATCTAGAGATATACCTTGCAATCGCATGTTAGCCATTCCCTCGCCATCCGGTTGGAAGGGGGCATGAGCGGCCCCCAAGAAACCTGGATAGCCTGGGTTGGAATAAGGAGCATGTTTGGTCTTGATGGTTAAACCTACAAAGGGTGGCACCGCGCGATCGACTGGCCCCATCAATCTGGAAAGTGCCGAACCGAGTGAGGGATGATTGTCTTGTCGACCTCGAGCGCCGATAGGATAACCGCTCATGCACATATCGGAAGCATGTTGATCAGGCGAGCCATAGAGCGAACGAATGATGGCGAACTTGTCCATCATCGCAGCGAGTTTTGGCAGGTGCTCACAAATTTGAATGCCGTTCACGTTGGTCGAAATCGGCCGGAATGACCCGCGTATTTCTGCGGGAGCTTCCATCTTCAAATCATACATATCTTGATGCGACGGGCCACCTGGAAGATAAACCATGATAATCGCTTTGTGGCCCAAAACCTTACCCTTGGAGGAGAGCGTTGCCCCATCGGCTCCTGGGGCTGCCGACTCTTCAGCAGCCCTCAAAATCTGAGGCATCGACAAACCGCCCAAACCGAGTGCACCGATTCGAAGAAAATGTCTTCGGTTATGGGAATCGCAAAAAGAGTTGCAGCGGCGACCAAGAATTTCGAGCATCGGGAATTCACTCTGAATCTGCGGGGTAGGTTGTACGAGGCGGGTAATCCATTATAGGCATTGGCTCAAGGCAAGAAAAGCTCGCTCTCTCCGGCTAGAAAACGACCAAATCCGCGGCAAAAACAAAAGAACTGCCGGAGGACTCGGCATCCATCGGACTAGACACAAAAACCGATAAAAAATCAACTTCCGTAAAGATTGCTGCGTTCGCGGTTCGCAACAATTGGGCAAATTCCGCGAGTTCTTGCTTCTCGGCCACTATGGACCCGCACCTATTATCGGTCCAAAACAATGTCAACAGTCATGGATTTCCGCGAACTAACGGCTAGGTATCCGCAGAACAAGGCATCAAAAGCAGTGGCGGTCAAGCGACAAGTCTTTTAGGACCGAACCCTCCGATAAATGCCCGTCAATACTTTGGCAAGTAGATCTTTGGTCGTTCGCTCAAACGCCACAGTATACTTCTTCTCGGAAGACATCGTCTTTTGGGCCATCCCCCAAGATTCGTTCATGACCTTGAGGACGCCATAGCTGGGATGTTGCTTTACAAGCAGTTGGAACACCTCCCGAATTTGCGGAGTTTTCAGTTCCACTTCAGACATACTTCGGTGAGAGATTCCATCGGTCACTCCCCCTTCGCGACGCACGGATGCGTAGGTCCAATCGTAGTCGTCGAAAATCATCCATCCATCTTTACGCAATAATTTGTCCGCCAAAAAAAATGCCGCTCCATCAATAGTCCAATTCTTGGGACCATCGATAATGCACAGATCATATATTTCTGCACATTGGTCCTCTATTGTGTTGCGGGCAATTTCATCGTGGAGAAACCATGTGTAACCCGATTTCATACGGTGGATATTTACATGGGCTTCCAGTCCATTATGCTTCAACTGACTTTCGGCAGTGGGCTGAAAATCAACATCGATTAAATCCACGGCCGTAATCGAACCTTGACCTAACTCCTGCAAAGCGGCCGCCATATAGCATGTCGCTGTCCCATGTGCGATGCCCAGCTCCAAAATATGCGTCAGCTTCTGATCAAGAATCATATCGTACAAATATCTTCCATGATCTTTGGATATGTAGGGCACATGTCCCACACGTGCATAGATTTCTTCAAACTTCATAGCGATAAGTATCCAAGCTGGTTGGAGGTTATATTCAACCCTGGCAGTTACTGAATTTGAATCACATCCGTTGGATATTCCTCTACACGCTTCGGTATGGTTTTACAGTAGGAGATCACGCTGCGAATCGCGATCACCGCTCGCATAGCGATAGATAAAGAAGCGTTATAGACTCCACGTTTTCGGAATATGACGAGAGTAGCCAGTGCTAGCGCTAGGGCTGTCCACAGCCATAAAACCTCAAAGTAAGCGGCCAATGGTAAGGCGAACAGAAACAGCAGACTCACCACACAGAAACTGAGCACAAAGGACATCGATTCGATCGAAAACTGCCATCCGCATCCATATTGTTGGGCGTAGCGAATTACGGCTCCGTAATCGAGCATTTTCGTCCGGCTACGACGCAGGATCTCGTAGAGCGTTTTGCGATTTTCGGTAAACTTTACCGCCATGCGACCGTTGATTCGAGCCAATTTGTAACCGGCGTTCCGAATTCGCATGCACAATTCATGATCTTCGGCCGTTGGTAAATGCGGATTGACGGGCCCAGCGATTTTCATTGCTTGCCGTCGATAGAAGGCGATTCCCCCTAGGTGCTTTACTTCACAAACTTCCTTTGCCAAATCCTGACCAAAGACATTCGGCACACTGCCGTGATAGTTTCCTGCAGCATCGATATACTCTTCGTCCAATACCCCTGCGATACCGCCGTAGGCTGGGTTGGCTTCCATGAAATCAACCGCTTTGACCAACCAATCCGCCTCTACATTGGAATCGCCATCTTGGAAGAAAACATACTTTCCATGAGAGTGCAGATAACCGATGTATCGACCCGCGGCAACACACCGAGGCCACTCCGGTTTCAATTGCAGAATACGGACGGGATGCTGTTGAGCAACTTCAACACTGCGATCGGTGGAAGCTGAATCAACAAAAATGACCTCGAGAGATGGAATTCGCTCCTTCACCGCCAACACCGACTCGATCGCCCCGCCAATAAATTGCTCTTCATTGCGACCGATCAATACCACGGTCAACGCGCATTCCGCACTGGCCTCTGATATCTCCAGCGTTTCTTGTGGCGTACTCAACAGCATGCTCCAATCAACGTTGCTGAAATCAATTTGGCTAATTGGACAACAATTTTGAATCCATGACGCAGCTATTTCAGACTAATTCGGGCCTTTTGAAAGAACAAGCTCCAAATAGTTACTTTGATTGCGAAGGACCATCCACGCACCGAAAAATCAGCATCTTTTTCGATGTACCTCCACGATGACTTGGAATGGACAACTCCAACTGATAATCACCAGCCGTCATGCTGGCTGTCTCGAGCATAAATGTACTGATTGTAGCGACTGTAGTAGAGGCTTCAGTAACCAAGCGATCGTCTTTATCGAACACTCGAGCTATCAATCGATTCCCTAACGCTTGATCTGTTTTGATTCCAACCACATGGCAACGCACCATCAGCGTTCGGGTCGGTAAGAGTATCACCCGTGGCAATTCGACAGCCGCAATCTGCGGTTCTCTGAATCGCAAGAGCCTAACATTATGGATATCGAAAGAGAGCTTCACGTTATCGGAATAGTTCGCTTCCGAGATAAAGAATTGCAAATAATCGATAGTTTTCCAGGGTGCCGATCCGTGCCCACTCGCGGCGATCAATTCATTTACAGGAAAGTGTAGACGCAATTTCTGACGCTGTGATCCGCCGAGGTCGTATTCGAATTCGTGATGCTTTTGTAAGCCAAAAGAAGAAAAACATATTCCCAGCGGCGTCGCATCGTCTTGTACTTCATTGCGATTGGAATCAAACGTCAGTTCCATTTCAAAATAGTCATAGGTTGTAAAGTCTAACTCTCCTCGGGCAAAATCGCGGCGGATGCGCGGCCATCCCAGTTTATACTCACCATCTGCTTCACTTGCAGACTGATGATCCATAGTCACGGTCCATTTCATCGTTTCGGCTTGCTCTGAAATCTCTTTTAACCGAACCAACTCAGATTCATCTGATTCAGCGTTCCACTGGGTAAGGTCGCTGGCCAGTTCCAAAATTTCCAACTGATCCCGGCTGTAATCGTTGACAGTTTCTGACGTCTGCTTCTGGGAAGAAAGGTCATCCACATAGACCGAAGGAGCGCTACCCTGACGCGTAGGTGAAAACTTTTTGAGCTGCTCAATGAGTATTGCCATTTGCCAGCGACGAGCGTCGAATTCAAGGGGTGGCCAAATTCCCGCAGAAAGATAGCAATCTTGAACATCGATCGAATTCCAGATTTGCTGCAACAATTTTTTTGCAGCCTCTACCACGTGTTGGCACTGCGGATCGTTCGATCCTTCATGTTCCCATATCGACTGCTGCAACGTATATAAATAACGCCCATCATCGAAGCCTTCGCGAAAACACTCCCAGTAAACCGTGGGGATGACTTTTCCCTGCTGATCTATCCTCTGGCCACAACCGGAAAAATTTCCCCGAAGATAATCCAGCGGATCAGGCTCTAAACCCCACGACCAATGCCATGGAATTAACGTCGTGTAGCCGCTTTTCCAAAAACCATAGCCATAGGTCATTCGACCACCCTTGCACATGATATCCCGATCTTTTAGTTCGCCCGCATTGTGATTCGGATAGCTCCAATACTCATGAAGCTTGTCGGCAGTGGCCGCTTCAAATGGAATCGCGAAAGGCTGTGAGCACCAAAAGTCTACATAGGGGCCATAAGCACTTGCGTCCGCCGCGACTGGATTCTTGGTCGCGTAGGTTTTTAGGCCCGCTCGCTTAAGGGCAGCGTATACTTCCACACCAAATCTTTGCGACTCAGAAGCAATTTCGTCCAGCGGACAGCAGATCACTTCGGGGAGACCTCTTCGCTCGCAGTCCGCCGCGAATACCCTGAATGTTTGCTCGATCAAACGGTAAGCATCTGGAGGAATGTTTTCAGTAGCAGCCCAATGTGATTTTGCTTCGAATCTAGGGACTATTTTCTGAATCAGTTGTTCAATAGCGTTCGCTCCATCTACCGGCAGCGGCCCCGTTAATCCGGCTGCTTGCATTCGCTCTAGTTCCGCTTCATGCTTAATTGTGATCCGCTTCGTTCTGTCATCAAACCTCAATTGAAAAGTGGGAAGCGTATTCAAACCATAATCGACCATGGCTTGGTACTCATTCGCCGTCGCGCGATCGACGAATTCTTTAGAGAATCCCTTATAACGAACAGAATCACGAGGATAGTAATACGCCGTCATTCGCTTGTTTGGATCGCGTTGGAGCGTGAAGTTCATAACACGAAAATAGATCGGTAACTCAACCTTTTCGGCACTCCCTTTCTCTCCTATAGTAATCCTGCCGTGGTAGAGTCCCGCCTTTGCGCTCGCAGGAGTGTGGATCGATAGCCACCAACGGTAGCACTCTCCCTTTTTCATTCGTAGCGAATCCACCTTCTCCAATAACTCTGGAAGCTTGCGATACAAATGGTCCGAGTTGTAATGCGGATACCTTACGTTCCAATAGGTCACCAGTCGCACATCAATAGCCGACGCTGGGATATGTTCGGCACCGGAGACCAGATCGCTGCACTGGACCGAAATTTTTCCGAGATCACGGAGCGGATAAATCGCGAGAGTGATTGGCTCAAATTCCCCAGGGGTCGCGAATCCGGAAAAACTCTCAACTCGCTCTACAGTGCTGGGCCGAGTGTTGGGGTAGATCGACTCCGTGATGGGTCGACTGAATACTATGTAACCGCGAGATTGCTCGGATGGACTGCTTTCCGGCTCAGCATTGGCTTCTGGAAAAGCTATTTCCGTCCAACCAGGAGGTACCGTTGGTTGGGCCAACGGCACGTTTTCGCGCGATTCCTGCGCGTATATATGTGAAAAAAATAATGCACCCACTGCCAGCATCAAGCGCACATACATGCGATGGTCCCAATAAACCTTGAGCGGTGTTGTTCGAGGCATACCAAACTTTTGCAGGACATACCCCTATCTGTCATCAGAGTCCAAGTTCGCCAGCATTTCAAGACTTCCGAGTTGGGGCGTATATTCCTTTTGAAATGATCGAGATCGCCCTGATGAGCAGAACCTGTTCTTTCAATGCATTTTTAGCAACGCATTTTAGTCGGTCTCACAAATATCAAGCTGCAATTGTAGTTGGTCGTCTGCAGAATTAGTACAACTAATCTGACGAATGGGCAGGGTACGAAGTGTATAGGCAAAACGCCACCTGCGTCGTCGGACGCGTAATCTTCATGTGCAACAATCTCGTAATGAGAATAATTCGCTCATGAACGAACAACCCAATCCGTATGCAAGCAGTGCTCCGATCCTAACCCCATCCGCATCGGATCCAGTGTCGGCACGACACCAGGTTTTCCCCATCGCTATTAGGCTGTTCGTACTATCCATTTTGCACATCGTAGTTAGCTTACTTTATTTCGTTGTTCTGAACCCAAATCCGGCAAACTCTGAGGCAGATCCCAGCATGACCTACAGTAAGACCTTTCTATTTCTGTATTATGCTATTACCGCGCTTTATTGTTTTGTTATAGCAATCGGGTCGCAAAGCATGATGCATCAGAGTTCCTACATGTGGGCGATGATGGTTTGCAACTGTCGTTAGTACCGATGTTCGTTCCCTATTACTTTCTAGCTATTCCTATGCGAATATGGGGAATCATCGTTTTGCGACGCCCAGTGGTTCGCGAATCATTCCAACGCATTTGAACTGTATACAATGAATCTGGTGGTGCGATTCTTCTGCAGGTGCGACAAGCGAGCGTGCAAGATACCTCAGGAATACAGGGTACTTCAAGAATATTCAAACATGCAACCCGCAGAAGAGCCCATTGAGAGGCTTGCCGAAGCAACGCTTTGACTGTCCAACCCACATGAGCGCGATTCTTGGTTGGTCAATGCCTGTAGAGACGATGAACAGAAACTCGGTAGACTCTATAGTCTCAGCGAGGTGTCGGCAAACATCTGGGTGCCTAGTGCCCAGATGCCTGGTGCCCAGATGCCTGGTGCCCAGGTGCCTGGTGCGCAGATGCCTGGTGCCCAGGTGCCTGGTGCGCAGTGCGGGGTGGAGATACATTGCCATCCACACTTGATAGACGGCAAACGCCTCAAGGCCCTTCCGAGAAAGACCCTCGCTAATTCGCAACCCTTGTGCCACGACAGTTCCCCGCGTTTTTCTTTCAATCGTTTTACGTTGTCCGATGGGTATAAATGACAGCCCACGGGCGACGCGTATCATTGATAGCCATACAGAGCGAACAAGTTGGTCGAATCAACCTGCATACAGTCCTCTACTAGCTGCGTTGTAATTAAATCCGGGCGAGTTTGGGAGAGGAATACAATCAGATTAGAGTGTCCCTGTGCAGCTAAAAACTCCAACTGGACCGACTGAGAGACGAATTTCTTCTGATACGGAGCGGAAAAAGAGTTGAGTAGCTCAGCTATTACTCGATCAGATAATGGAATCTGGACTGGTTCGTCGTCCCTGTGTCGTAGCAGGGTTTGATCGTTAATACCTCGTGCGAGGCGTTCGGCTAGGCCTGATGCCATTTTTTTGGGACAGAGTCCTGCCGCGTGAAAAGCTGTAAGTATCGTATGGCTTGCGGTTGATAAGACCTCAAAATCACAATATGCCAGATAATGAACAAAAAGTGCGTCGAGCACCCGTCCCAGTGCACTCTCATCCTTAGCAGTAGTGCCTACGGGTATCGATTTAAGCGCGCGTCGAATCGGCATCGTAAAAGTGTAGTCGTGAAAGAGGAAGGGCGGTGTTTCTAAGCCTAAGTAATGAAAATCAATCGTGGGACTGATCGGAAAGAGAATATTGTATATGTCGATTATTTTGAGCGTTCTGATAAATTCACCTAATAGGGGATTTTGTGGATCGTTCCCGCAGAGCGCATTTTTGACGACTTCAGCAAGGAAACCTTCGAGGACCTCTTGGTCGCCTGCACCAAGATTTCCGCCGAATACCTTTGTGGTCAGATTGCTTGGAATGACTGTGTTCGCTTCGATTGATGAACGAAGTAATTCAAGTTCATCAAGCAACTGAAAACGAAACAGCGGAGTTTTTTTTGTAGCCTCCTGTTCGGGAGCTTTTTCGAAGTGACGACCAATTGCAAGGGAACCATCCAAAGACATAAAAACTCTTAGTTGGTCTTTTGAGATCGCACGGTCAAAACTTTCGATAAGATCGGTCACGGAACTGCCTTCACGTTGCAGGACTCGGTACTTCTCTATAAACTCCTGCACCATCACTTGAGAAAGCTCCAAGCAACCGTAGCCTCTATTCTGCTTTATCAGCTCAGGGTCCGAACACACGAACGTATTAGAGGGGCTGTCATAAAGCAGCAGCAGGATAGCTGATAGGGGTATGCCGTCACTCGTGACAAAGCCTTTAGCGAGATATTCAGGTTGAATATCTTCGTGTAGAAACCCACAGCCCCCCTTCACAAAGTTCACAAAGTAAATAGGAGGGGCGCCATCCCCCGTACGATACTGCAGGGTTTGCCCTCGTAGAATCCGCTCGATGCAGGGGTCTGGGTGTAAATTTTCAACGGAGCAAATGACAGAGTTTTTAATCAGTAGCGAGCCAGTGGGAGATACTCGATCTATGATAATGCGTTCGGAGTCGCGCCATGAAACTCGAAAATCTTTGATCTCAACCGGTATTCCCCGTACATACGAACTCGAGTGGTTAACTTGAAAGCCCCCGTACTGATGTAGCTGACATTCCTCAAATCCCCTAAATAATTCGGCCGCCGTGTCCTTCTGGATTGGAACCAGAGCATCCAGATATTCCACACCAAGATCGCTAATCTTGATGGCCTCTTTTTGCGCTGTCACCAAGTAGCTGGTTCCATCAGAGGCCCTAAGTTCCTGCGAAAAATAGGGAGAGGCGCGGAGTATCTCTCTTAACGTAGTATGGAGGATTTCTGCCGCTGCCTTTAGTAGCCCACTATCTGGGGCAAGCTGCTTGTGCAGAGCTCTCTTCCTTAAGGCTATTTCTCCTAAGATGTCAGCGCGGAAGTTTGCAAAGCTGTCTGCCCTAAAAATCTGCCGCGATATATCGACAATTGACAAGATATCGGGCAAAAGGTTTGCATCACGAGGCCTCTCACATTGCTGAGGCTCGCGCGGCAGCGAGGCATCAGATTGCTCAGCGGATGAACAGTTAGGCAACGAGTTCTGCTTAGGGCTATACATATCGGAACAGCTCTCCTCCCTCTCATCTTAGATGAGTATCACCTTTGTTATGGTTAGGCGCGTCACACACCGAGCGTTTCTCCAGCCGGATTTTGCGGAAAATCAGCCTCAACCTTAAATGAACCTAGTGGAATGCGTCACTTAACCAGCTATGGGATTTGGTTGATTTGATGATCCGGAAATGCTATCGATTGGCGATAGTAGTCAACAGTTTCTAGTATAGCCCCCGGACAGCGGCGCCGCCCGGCGGAAGGACCGCTGGCTCAATGACCGCAGCATCGTTGTTCGCCGTGACCTCTATCTAATGGTTCAATTAAAAACAGGGGGCAGGCATATACGCGCCGTTGCAGTATAGTTGAAGAAGACCTAAATACATGTACTTGAAAATACTCCCTTTATGCAAGTCTCTGCGCAAAGGAGGCCAGAAAAATCGCTAAAGAATATTACCGGACAATCCGTTACCTCAGTTGGGAGTAGTTGGTGGAATTGCCAATCCCAACGAGAGGAAATAGGGCAGTCCAGATGAGAAATTAGCGGTAGTGCGAACACAGCTTGAGCGAATTACAGGAATGATTCAATCGGCCCAACTTTCATCTTTATATAAACCATTTAAGGAGGTGGTGCTGCAGACTAAAATCGATGGCACATCTTTTCCGGTCGCTATATTTGAAGATAGGGACACCATAGTGCCGTTTGCAGGATATGAGTGGGCAGCAACCTACCGAACCTTGGAAAGCCTTCAGAAAATGCATAGTTTCGTTTTAAATAAGGCTCATTTTGGCGATACAAGCGGTTACGCGTACAACTTATACCCGGAGTATGAGATCGATCTGGAAACTGGAGAGCTGTTCATTGTGAATATTGAAAGCTTCGGCATGTCAAACTCACCCGGACCCGACGGTAAGGTCCGCACAGATTATGAAGCGCAGACAATCATGCTTCAGAATATCGAAGCGCTTTACCAACAGTTGCTGGTGGGCCCTATAACCAAAAAAATGTCGGAGAAATAACGTTGCTTTGAGAAAATCAGTAGAAGAATCTGCGGAAGATGATAGGCCCCCCCACACACAGAGAGAGATCATGCACTAAACGAATAGGATCCCCTTAGTATAGCTGTGTCCCCCTTCCGAAGGTGGCCCCAACTCAACACTCCGCCGGGGTTACGGCTTGCCGGAAAATGGATTGTTTCTCCCTTGTCCGGTCGCTGTAACCCACATTGAGCTAGGTGTTCCGAAATAAGCCTATACTGTTGGTCTGCAATCTCTTTAGCTATAGGATGGCTCGCTCTGGGATCCCTTTCAGTGAAGCAAACCGTTGTTGTGCCTGTGCGGACCTGTTTGGCAGCATGCTGCCTGGGTAGTGATCGACTTATGATTTCAGCCTGAGCATCATAGTGGTCTTTGGTACTACCGACTCGGAGGATCTCCACCCGTTCTGCATCCTCTAGCGGTATAATACCCTGTCCTTCGGGGTGGCTGACAATAAGGCTCTGTGTGCAGGGATCGAAACGAAACTGAGCATCACTCCGCTTCAAAGAGATACTCTCAAACACGGATGCTTTAATCGCATAAGATAGCGCTAGCTTGATGTTGCCATCTATCGCGTTCCCGAGCAAGGCGGCTGCCTCGCTGCCGCTGTCATAATCCAGGTCGCTTCTTGAATCCCCGGTCATTAGTACTAACTTTGGATCATCAGTAACCACTGATAGGACGTAATATCGATGAGGTTCGGCGGACTTTAGTTGTTTAGTAGCATTATTCATGCTGCCCAGGTCGGAAAAAAGTTGTGTGCGTAGTTCCTTACTCAGCTCTCGAAAGATCCGCGCTTTGGCACCATTAACAAGCTTTATCACGTTTCGCAGCACGAGATAATCTTTTGAATCTATAGCATAGCGAATTAGCTGAATAGCATCCGCAGGCGTAACTGTCGCCGCAAATTGTCTTTCCTCAAGCTGAAGAAATTGAGAAAGACTCTCGTTTGACAGAGGTGATTGCACCATCTGTGCAACGATGCTCTGTGGTATGTGTTCAAGTATACCAGACGAGAACAGCTCTGAAACTTGATAAAATAATGCCTCTCGCTCGGCTTTCTCATCAATTCGCTCTGTCGTATATTCCCCAAGAACCGCTGGATTCTCGCGCCACCCTGAGAGTTGATCACCAGTAAACATATCAAGCTGGCCATCGTCTGTTCGGTAGCGCCATTCAAGAAAAGAACCGTCAATGCACCGTCGAGCAAGCTCAGTGAGTACCGGCTTTTGCGCGTGCCACTCTTCGCAGGCGGCATACCGATCTGCGAGAACAAACAAAGGCGAGATCCCCCCCCCCCACTTCTCTAAAAGCTCGTGTATCTTGGGAAAATCTTGGGGGTCCTCTGCCATTCCCAGCTGCCGCTGAAGACCAAGATATATGCGCTCCATCAGCGCACGTTCAGCCTCAGCGTACTGCTCCTTAGAGCGGATCTCTGTATCAAAGTGGGGGAGCTCTCCGCGCAGCCCCTTCAGAGCTACTGACAAGGTCAGTATCCGCAACGCGTCGGAAGTGCGGGAGAAGTCTACTGGGATGAGCGTACTAAGCTGCGGCCCATAGAGCTCGTGGGCTTCTAACAACACACTCCACAATTCGCTTCTGGTTCTAGACGAAAGTGCCCCCAGCGGAATTGAGGTATATCCGGTGTGAAGCGCCAGTGATGCTCGAGCGCGATTAGAGGGCTCATCAACGCTAACTCTATGCCAGTAACCTATAGTCAACGCGAAGGCTGCAGCCGCTGCCGCCTCTGTGGTTACTTCATGGTGATACGAGAGTAGCTCATCATTGAAGTCTGGATACTGCTCCTTAATCCATGTTGCTAACGCCCAAAGTCGCTCCTTTGGTCGAAGCGTTTTCCAATGAGCAGGTTCAATACCCGTCATTGTGGAGATTCCAATAAAGCCCTCTGTCCCCTCCATTAAAGTTTGAATTTGTGCGGCAACACCTCGCAGCCTAGTGTGATCATACTGTCCCCACACCATCTCTTGTATAATGGGTAGAAATACATCTCGTCGAATAACATCAAACGGCAGATTAGAGGTACAGAAAATTCTGGGAAGGTTAGACAAGCCATTTGCCACCGCTATCCGCGCTACCTCAATGAGTGCATCTTGACTGTGAAGCTCGAAGTTGGCGATAAAGCGAGACGCAGCTTGTCCATCATGATTTGCTATTTTCTTTGCAATAAGAAACCTGGCGTCCTCGTCATCTATCCGAAAACGTTCAAACTCAAGCGCGGTCTTGAATGGACTCAGTTCGGCATATTTCAGGGCCATTTCAAGACGTACTTCCGGCTCTGAAATCGCTTCAAGTTCCTCTTTACTAGGCAGATCTATCCAAGGTTTGTACAAGCGATCGCCGTTGTGAATGTGCTCAAGTATCTCCCTGTAAAAAGTGGAAAGTAAGTCTGGTTTCAGTGAGGACGCTGAAGGTTCGACTCCCTCTATTTGTGGTGAGAGACTCCCCCCTGCTTCATGTGCTCCTATCGGTGCGGCAGCGAGGCGGCTTGTTTGGTCGTTCTCCCGCTCTTGGGAAGAATGCAGCACACGCGATAGCTTTGGGAGGGCTTCAGAAACCTCCTCTTTGGGCCCAGAGGGAGTCACTTGATCAGCCTGTGGGTCAGTTTGGCCTCGGAACCACCTGATGATTTCTTTTATGCTGAACATACTTTTTCAAGATTATTTAGATGTCAAAGGCAAATATCGCTAACGAGTGTTGTCTACTACCGTGGTCGCCACAGATTACCCGAGGGAAAACGCGGCAACAGACTCCCTGTTTGCCATACCCCTGCAGTATACCGAAGAAGTTACCCAAAGGTCATATCATGGTTTACGGTTTAGGTGATATGTGGGCACCATCGGCCTTTGGAGTGATGGGGGATTACTGATGCTGACTCTGAGTCCGAGGGTTGCAGATAACAATACGGAAGAATTAGACAAAATACCCATCTACCAGCCATCACATGTCATCCTTTCTTCCCTGGTTTGTAGCCGCATCTGGCCGTTTTTGAGGCCCTGTATAGTACAAGATCCTGTTTAGACTATTTAGACCATACTTTGTATACTTTTTTGGTTCTCCTGCTGGCTCCTGGTCGTCTCTGTTCTGGTAATTCGAGGACTGGGTATTATCTGACTTATTCGAGTTAAGGACCCCGCCCGCCCAAATCTAAGGTGAAGGGAAATGTTTTTTGGTTTGGGGGAGAAGATTGGCCAGGTTTGGGCATTATTCTATAAGACAATGAAATTTGATTCCTCAGGCATGTCGATTCCACGCCGTCATCATTGATCACTCCGCTCGACTGTTGATATAGGAACCTTCGCGCCGATGATTATCTCACCCCCTCAGACGCTCGCTGCTCGCTCTAGCAGCAACGCTTTTCGGTTGCGGAACTCTCGCGGCCCAAGAATCCAGCCATGCAGAACTCAATCGCCAGGGCCTAGAATTTCTCAACACACATTGCCGAAAATGCCATCACGATGACGCTTACTATCCAGGCCTCGATATTCTGGATCGCAATTCACTCTTAGCACCCGTGATCGCTACCGAAAAACGTTTTCTGGTAGCGGGCAACGCCAAGCTTTCCCGCATCTGGAAACAAGTCGAAGCGGGCGAAATGCCACCGGCTGAAGAACCGCAACCCTCTGCCTCAGAACGCGTACAAAGGCACGGTTGCGACTGGCAAATTTCCTTAGCCGATAATTCTGGGAGGGTGGGCGAGCGGTTACCCTCGATATCTTGGATGGTTATAAAACAAGTAAACTGAGGTTGGCGAATCGAAACCCCAAAACGCTGCAGATATTCTTCGGCTTTTCCCCCTTCCCCGCGACAGAGTCGTTCGCGCAAATCACTTAACGCGAGTGAAGGATGAACTTGTCACTGCGAAGCGGGCCAGCCGACCGCTGTTAGAAAATCATCTAGCTTGGGACGAGCTTTCGAAATCGCTAACAACTCATCCGGTGTAAAAGTCCGAGCAAAGCGTTCCACATACTTTCGCCACGCACCAATCAAAAGACCGATCGAGGTAGCCAGCGCGTCGGCGATAAACGTCGCCGGAGGGGCCGGAGTGACCTCTGACAAAAGCTGCGCAATCTGTTGCGGCAGCAACTGCTACCGGTCTGGCAAATCCTCCGTGATTGTCAGTACCTCGCGAGCACGATCTTCCACCCGCTCATACCACTGTTCCTCGATGTGCCGGTCCCAAGATTGTTTCATGATCATTTTTCTTTATCTCAACACAGCTTGCTTCATGATAACTGGATGCGGCCAGTTCAAATTGATCACTACTCCATGGCATCAGCGACACTTCCTACCAAACTGTGCAATGCCCTAATGGTATTGCCGGTGGACACGCTTGAAAAGCCTGTTCTCTTACGAGCCTCTTTTGGAGAATCCTGACGAAGCCTACACAAGAGCCGCTAGGAAGCGCGACGGAGCCCTAAGAGGGCTTTAGCCTGATAGGGCACTCCAGGTAAATCAACTTTCGGGTACAGTCCATGAGCCGCTCGCCTTAGCCACGGTTTTTACTCTGCCAACGGGTACCAAGCTTCCCAGTTCACAGCGGAAACATCACTGCGGGGTAGTCGCATTGGTAGCTTATAAGTCACCGTCCCATCGGCGAAATGCCGATGGTGACGGGGGAAACCGATTCTATGGGTGAACTAGGTAGCCCGTACGTCACGCTTCCGCTGGGACAAGCCCTTGTCCGAGCAAGACTGGACCGCGGAAAGAAGCAGACGACAGAGGATAAAACACCATTTCCGTGCTACATCTTGCACCCCTCTCCTTCTGCCCATTACCTTATTCCCTCGTAAGAGTTCGTCTTAAAGGGACTTGTCCGACGGGGGAGACTGTTAGTGTCCGATCTCAATCAACTTGCCGCTCAATTGGAAGCAGGCTCGACCGACCTGCTGGGCTGTCTTTCCAGCTTGCCAGAATTGGCGAAATCCGACCAGATACAGCTTGTCCTGGCCGATCAAAAGTACCGGGTCCGCAAAGGGGAACCGGCTAGCTGTGAACATTACGCCCAGCTCCTCCCATGGCTCAGCGGCGACCCCGAACTGCAACAGCAAATCATCGCTGCCGAATTTGGGCTCCGCCTGGGAACCTTGCCCGACGCGAAATTACTCGCCCAATTCGAAGCCAAGTACGCCCGATTTGGTGAACCAATGCTGGCCCAGTTTCGTAGCACCGCCGCCCAGTGGAACCAAACCCCGCTGGATCGCAACCGCTTCGATGCCCTCAGCGACCAGTTCGAAGATGCCGTCGCGAAAAATCCCTCCCCGCAGATCGAAGCGTATTTGCAACTTGCGCCCTCGGTGTCTCACAGCGAGTTGTTGCGCGAGTTGATTCTGATGGAAACCCATCATCGCCGCAAACGTGGTGAGTCAGTCGACTGGCCAGACTACCAAAGCCGCTTTCCAGAGCATATCAAATTGCTGCAGCAACTCGAAAAAGAGGAGGCCGCGTCACCTGCAGTACCAGCTCGCCCATCCCTGCCTACCGAGGATTATTCGCGCAAGACCGAACCGCAGGATTTGGCAGGATCCTATATCTCCAAGCAGACCATTGGCGATTTGCGCAACGGTCGCTATCGCTTAGGCAGGTGTTTGGGCAAAGGAGCGTTTGGCGAAGTCCGTCTCGCTCAGGATATGGAACTCAAACGCCAAGTGGCGATCAAGATTCCAAGTCGCGAAGCATTGGCGAAAATGGTCGATGTGGAATCGTATTTAGTCGAAGCCCAAACGGTTGCCGCACTCGACCATCCGCATATCGTAACGGTCTACGATGTGGGCCGGACCCTCGATGGTTCGGTGTATGTGGTTTCGAAGTTCATTGATGGTTGCTCCTTAGGCGAATGGGTCAAGACACGGTCTCTCGATTTTTCCGCGATCGCCAAGTTGCTCGAACGAATCGCTGGCGCACTCCATCATGCCCATCAGCGGCGACTGATTCATCGCGACATTAAACCGGCCAATATCCTGATCGAAGAAGCGACAGGAACGCCTTATGTGGCGGACTTTGGTTTAGCGATTCGCGAAGAAGACTATCTGCAAGAAGGACGCATCGCCGGAACTCCAGCCTTTATGAGCCCTGAACAAGTGCGTGGTGAAGGGCATCGACTCGATGGGCGGAGCGATCTCTTTTCGCTCGGTGTGGTGATGTACTGGATGCTCACCGGAAGATTACCTTTCGCGGGACAAACACGTGAAGAAGTGGCGCATGAAATCACAACGCTCGAGCCACCGGCACCGCGTCTACTTAAGAGTGATGTTCCGGCGGAACTAGAACGCATCTGCCTTAAGCTGCTATCCAAGCGGGCCTCGGATCGTTATTCCACCGGGCAAGCGCTGGCAGAGGATTTTCAGGCTTGGCTCTCGCCACGCGCTATGCAAATATCTCAGTCGAGCAGCCAGCGGATTACGCCCCGCGGTTTGCGGTCGTTTACTGCCGACGACGCAAACTTTTTTCTTGAGTTGCTCCCGGGACCGCGCAATCGCGAGGGGCTGCCCGAGAGTATTGCGTTTTGGAAAGCCAAAATAGAACAGCGCGATCCAGATCAGACCTTTACGGTCGGCTTGCTGTATGGCCCGAGCGGCTGCGGTAAATCGTCGTTGGTCAAAGCGGGTTTGATCCCCAGTCTCTCCCCCGAGGTCATTGCGATCTATATCGAAGCGACGCCGGAGGAGACCGAAAGTCGAATCTTGCGTCAGTTGCGAAAACGACTTCCGGAACTGCCGAGCGAATTGGGTTTGGCGGAGAGTGCCGAGCGGATTCGTCGTTCGGATGGTCTGAAGGTGGTGCTGATCATCGATCAATTCGAGCAATGGCTTTACACGCATCGCGTCGATGTGGAGTGTGATTTAGTGCGGGCGCTGCGCCAATGCGACGGTGGAAAGTTGCAAGCGATCTTGATGATTCGCGACGATTTCTATTTGGCAGCGGCCCGCTTGATGAACCATATCGATGTGCCGATTGTGACGGACCAGAATTTTAAGTTGGTCGACTTGTTTGATCTGGAACATGCGCGGCGTGTGCTGAGTCGTTTTGGGGAGGCGTATGACAAACTGCCGGCGCAAGCGGAAGCACGTTCGGCCGAGCAAACCGCGTTTATCGATCAGGTGGTCGAAGGTTTAGCGGAAAGCAACAAAGTGGTATCGGTGCGATTGTCGCTGCTGGCCGATATGCTGAAAGGTCGCCAGTGGATTCCGGCAACGCTGGAATCGATCGGTGGCTTGGAAGGGATTGGCATCAGCTTTTTGGAAGAGACGTTTGCTTCGAGTCGCGCCGATGCGCGGCATCGCGCCCATCAGTTGGCAGTGCGTGGTGTGCTCCGCGCTCTGCTGCCCGACTCAGGTACCGACATAAAAGGCGCCATGCGTTCCGAGGCGGAATTGCTAGAAGCCTCAGGTTATGCAAATCGCATGTATGATTTCAAAGATTTGCTGCGGATTTTGGATGGTGAATTGCGCTTGCTGACACCGACCGATCCGGAGGGAAGTTTGAAGAGTGAAGGGAGAAGTGAAAAGTCGAACAACACTTCCAACCTTGCACTTCCCTCGTCTACCTTCTTTCAGCTCACGCATGACTACCTGGTCCCCTCGCTGCGCGAATGGCTGACACGCAAACAACGTGAAACCAAAAAAGGCCGCGCAGAATTGAAGCTGGCCGAACGAGCCGCAGCGTGGAGCCTCAATCCCGAAGCCAAGCAATTGCCGACGCTCGTCGAATGGTTTCAAATCCGTCGCTTGACCGAACCGGCCAAATGGAAGGCGAGTGAAAAGTTGGTGATGCGCGCAGCATCTCGTTTCCACATTCAGCGAATCGTTATGGCGACATCAGCTCTCGTAGTCATGATGTTGGGGGGATGGTTTGCCTATTGGGAAGTTCGTATAGCAAATTCGGTCGACAAGCTCATTAAAGTAGCGCCTGCAGGAATTCCTGAAATTGTGAAACAAATGGATGCAAATCCGTGGGTTGCCGCGCGGTACTTATCGCCCTATTTATCCGCAGACGCAGTGCCTCAAGCAAGGCTGCATGCCCAATTGGCGAGCGTTTCGCGCGATCCTTCGCTGGTCGACCCGCTGCTGGAAGAATTTTTCACGGCGAAAGAGACCTATTTGCTGCCGATTCGCGAACTGCTGCGACCGGCGGCACCCAAGATCACGGATCGGCTCGTGACGCTGCTGCGCGATGAGAAAGTGGATCGGCAGCGGCGGTTCCGCGCGGCGTTGGCGTTGGCCGCTTATGTGCCTGCGACGGACGAAGCGTTCTGGACCGAGCCCGACTGCGCACTGGTGGCTCAGCAGTTGGTCTCCAGCAATGCGGAGTATCAACCGATTTTGCGCGAAGCCTTGCGGCCGATTCAGGACAAATTGCTCAGCGATCTGGAGCGGATTTTTGGTGAGACTGCGGCAAGCGATGCGGAGCGTATGGGGGCGGCGAATGCTTTGGCCGAATATGCCGCTCAAGATCTCCCGCGTCTCGTACGCTTGCTAACCATAGCGACTACGGCGCAGTATTCCGTAATTTATCCTCTGGTTTCAGCAACGCCCACACCGGAGACACTTGCGCAGTTAAGTGAAGTAGCGGCGCGGTTACCGCCAGATGAACTCGGTTCGGTCGCGCGAATCGCGTATGGTCAGCAGCGGGCCAATGCGGCAGTCACGCTGCTGAAGTTGGGAGAAACGGAAAAGGTGTTACCGGTGTTTGACTGGACCGACGATCCTGAAGCGTTGACGCAGTTTATTTTTCGCTGCAAGCCGCGTGACATTGCGGTGGACCGTTTGCTCGACCTGCTAGAAATGACATCACGCAGCACAGATCAGTTGCAGGGCGTTAGTCCGAAGTTACTGTCGCGTGCTCGCTATGCGCTGCTGCTATCGATTGGTGAATATGCTCCGAGCGAATTACCTGCTGGGCGGCGTGAAGCGTTGGTGACACAACTGGCCGATTGGTATGCGAACGATCCGAGTTCAGGAGTGCATGGTGCGGCGGGATGGCTGCTGCGTCGATTGGGTGAGCAGGAGATTGCCGATCGGGTTGACCGTACGGAAGTGCCTTATGTGCCGGGCCGGGAGTGGTATACGTTGGCGATTCAGGTTAACCCCAAAGCCGAGGAAGGAGTACTAAGTTTCTTCCAGCGTAAGCCTCCTCAAAAAACATTTTATTACACCTTTGTGGTTTTTCCGGCAGGCCGATATCCGATTGGCTCGGTGGAGGGTGAGGTAGATAGAATAGGTAGGAATGAGCCGCGGCATACCGTGACGTTGACGCGTCCTTTTGCACTGCTCGATCGGGAGGTAACATTCGAGGAGTTGATTGCCTTCTCACCGCAGTATGCGGGCTTTATGCAGCAATTGTCTGCCAAGCCAACGGATGCAGGTTGTGCTGTACACTGGTACGATTCGGTGGCGTTCTGCCGCTGGCTGGGTCAGGAGATGGGACTGGCAGAAACGGATCAGTGCTATGCCGATCCGGAGACGCTCGACAAGGAGCAATACCCTCGGGATCCGCAGGAGCCGTCGTTTCCGCGGGACTGGCCGTTGGATGTATCGAAGCGTGGTTTCCGCTTGCCGACGGAGTCGGAATGGGAGGTGATGGCACGAAGTGGATCGCGTACGGCGTACGGTTATGGCAGCGAGGTCACACTGTTGGACCGTTTTGGGTGGTTCATGGAGAATAGTGGCAAGAAAGTGCATCCAGGTCGGGAGAAGCGTCCGAGCGTTCGAGGCTTGTTCGACCTGCATGGGAACCTGTTGGAGTGGACGCATGATTGGGATGGTGACTTTGGGGCTTCGCCTCTGACCGATCCTCTGGGTGCAAAGACTGGCTCGTTCCGCGTTTTCCGTGGCGGCAGTTGGAGCTTCGTGGCCGCGCTTTGCCGGTCGGCGTTGCGGAACTGGGATTCGCCGGGGTACCGGGGCAACTCCCTGGGTTTTCGTGTGGCCCTAGTTCCAGTCGCGTCAGCTGAGCACCAGTCCAGCACAGGAGCCGTAGGCCGAGAGTAGGTGAGCGGAGCCTTGGGTCGCAGGCACGGAGGTCGCAGGCACGGAGGTCGCGTCGCGGAGCCGCGACCGGAGTTGCCGTAGACCGCGCTGGTGTCCCGGCTTCAGCCGGCTGAGCGCAATCACAAACGCCCAAAGGCTAGACACCAGCGCAACAGGAAGGGTCCAGGGGCGCAGCCCCTGGTCGATTTTTGGGGAGTCAATTCGATGCCGATGCGAACTTTTATGATTCCGGTCACCGACGGCGGAGAAGCCTGCGCTGCACTAAACCAATTCATGCGCCACGTTCGCGTATTGTCGACTGATCGACGATTCGTCGAACTCGGCCTCCAATCGTTCTGGTCGATCCTGGTTGATCATCTGGACATTCAACCCGAAACCGTGAGCGAAGGCCCCCGTCCCACGAAGTTTCGTAGCAAGATTGATTACCGAGAAGTCCTCGCTCCGGATGTGTTTGCACTGTTCGCGAAGCTGAGGGAGTAGGGGAGAAGGAAGAAGGAAGAAGGGAGAAGTTAGAAGTTAGAAGTTAGAAGAGCGAAGAGTGAAGGGGGAAGTGGGGGATGAAAAACGGCGAGATATTGTTGAAAGGACGTTTCGCTTTTCGGTTAGGATTGTGAAACTCTGTCAAGTTCTCGATGGACGGCCTGGTGTCGGGCGGACACTATCACGGCAATGGCTTCGGTCTGGTACATCGATCGGCGCGAATGTTGAAGAGGCACAAGCTGGACAAAGCCGCGCAGACTTTTTATCGAAATACTCGATCGCTCTCAAAGAGGCCCGCGAGACGCATTACTGGCTGCGGTTGATCAAAGAATGCGAGATTTTAGCCCCAATTCGACTCGCTGAAATCACGCAAGAATGCGACGAATAATTCCACTTTGGGTGCCAGGCACCAAGTTCGTGTGGCTGTGCAGCGAATCGTTTAACCCGTTGCCGCCAGGCTAGGGACCCTGGCGTTGCCTTCAGCGGCGGTTCATATCGGGTGCCTGGCACCAAGTTCGTGTGTCTACATTCCGGGTGCCAGGCACCAAGTTCGTGTGAATACGAGTCCACCGCCATAGAACGCGCCGCGGAAGTCGCTTGGCGTAGCGGTGCGTTTAACTCTCGCACGATACGACGTCTGCTCAAAAATGGAGGCAGCCGCCAGGAAACGATGGACTTCATAGAGGAGCATCCCGTCATACGCTCGGTGTTCGAGTATGACGTATTCTTTCGGAAAGCACTTGCAGAAGGGTAATCAAGCATGGACGCAACATTGCAATCGACCTTACGGAAACTTCGTTTGTCAGGGCTTCTTACAACACTGGAGATTCGTCTTCATGAAGCGAGTACAAGCGGGTTAACTCATCGAGAGTTTTTGGAACTATTGCTGCAGGATGAAATCCACCTGCGCAACGATCGACTTATTCAACGGCGAGTCAGCCTCGCAAGCTTTCGAGACACGAAGTCACTGGATGATTTCGATTTCAGCTTCAACCCTACTATTAAGAAGAGCAAGGTTTTTGATCTGGCTACATGTCGCTTTATCCGCGAGCGACGAGATGTGCTCTGGGTTGGGCCTCCAGGAACAGGCAAGAGTCACTTGTGCCAAGCCATCGGGATGTGTGCGATACGCTGCGGGATGACTGTATATTATCGTTCGATATTCGACACAGTGCGCGACTTCCTGCATGATGAGGCCATGGAAGGGCATGAACGGATTCGGCAACGGTACCTCAAGCCTGACCTATTGATTATTGATGACATGGGCATGAAGCAGTTACCGAAGCGATCGGGAGAATATCTCTTCGAGATCATCATGCGTCGTCATGAGGTGAAATCGACCATGATGACCAGCAATCGCCCTTTAGAGGATTGGGGTAAGCTCATCGGTGATGTTCCCAGTGCAACGGCCATCTTGGATCGGTTCCTTCACCGCTCAGAGTTGTTCCAAATTAGTGGCAATAGTTATCGTCTTGGTAATCGTGAAAAAGTGTCAAAAGGGGCCAAAGCGCCCACCGGGTCTGCGACCGATAAAGAGTAATGAAAAATGGCTCCAAAAGGGGCCAATCTTCTAATTTCAGGGATTCTGCCCCAAATAAGCGCCCATCAGTGGCCCCTTTTGAAGCGCCCAATGACAACTGGCCACCAGAGCTGATAAAGTGGTGGACATTGTGAGCTAGATTGAAGGGAGAATTCCTTGTGAAATGGAGCTTTAAAGGAATCACAACCAAGGTACCACTGTAAGTTTAACCAATGCCAAAAGTCATCCATTATCTTTTTCTAGTTCCACTTGGTTCACTCCTCGGTTTGATTCTTGCTTTCTTGATCACTAAAGCGACCGTGGGCAACGTGAAGGATTACTATGTACCGATCTATACCCTACTTTTGCTCGCTATCTTGCTTGTGCCTCTCTGTGGTACGTTAGGTGGTTACTTCGCCCGAAAATTTAATGAAGCTCTCACTCAGCAATCCATACCAATGGCTGAAAACCTCTCTCGACCTATCAAGCGATTAACTATCGGTATCATCTTTGATCGTGATCTTCCCGAGGTAGAAACTGTTTGGGATACTGATTGCAAATGTTTGGCTCATGAAATCTCGACGCTAGACGAAATCTGCACTTCACTTCAGGTCCCTTTACTCTCCTACTTTCTTGTCGCCAATTCGAAATTTTCTGAGATCGAAGCCGACACTGAGGAAGTAGAAAACCAAGACATTGACGACCGCTCGTCTGATGCTGATCTCTTCCGAGAGAGTTCTGACCTATGCGTTTCCGTCAACGCGTTGCTCTTACAACTGTCGAACACTGAAAACCCTAGAGCCTTTCCCCCTGAATTACTTGCCTGCCTCAACCGGGAACTTCAGCAACTCCATGCTGCTGCGCGAATTGCCATTGCCGCTGGAGCGAAATGCAAACTTTTTATGTTTTAGGATGACTTGGCATTACAGGTCTATCCACTTCCACTCAAATTGTTTGGCGAATTTAGGTCCGATATCGTCGTATAGAGTCACTTCACCATGTTTCATGTCTTTTTGTTTATACTCATCTTGCTTGTTCCATTGGTTGGGGGCTTCGGTGCCATTCATCTGATCACTTCTCGTTTAGACCGCTCCCCTCAAGCACATCTTTCCACACCTCTTTGTATAGTGGGGGAAATCGTATTTCTGGCGACCCCGGCTCTCATTCTGGGGCTCAGCCAAGCGATCTCTATTTTCCTTGCCCTTGGATTACTATGCGTAACTCTGTTTATCTTCCTGATAGCCCTAGCCATTCAGCGAGGTAACCATATCGAATCGTTCGCGGTAACAGCCACTACCGTCATCGTTTTGTCCTTCCCCTTGACTTGTTATTCGCATATCCAATCCGTCAAATCCCGACGGCAACCACCTCAACAACAGCAAGACATGGAACCAACTGCTGCATTTGTTGAAAATCAAACGACTAAAGAACTCTACGCCGCTAGCTGTGTCACCTATTGCAACCAATCGAATCTCAACGAATGCTACGACGCGGTAGCGGAACGAGCCGTATCGAGTACAGCGTGTAGATCACATAGGACTATTCATTCTTGAAGGCCCTTGCGGTTAATCCAAAACATAGCAACCATTCCTCTTTTCCAATCCACAGTTCCAATGTCTAACAACCCTTATGCTCCTCCCAAGTTAACCACCCAGCCGCCTGCCGAAGTAAAGTATTCGAGAATAGGTGTTTACTGTGATCGCGGCACCCTAGTTTTATCGCGATCCAACCATAAACTCCCTGCGATTTGCCTAAAAACGGGACAACCCACGGATGGTATGTACCCTCTAAGAGTCAGGACACTTCCCAGGGGACAGGTATTGGCTATCGCAATCGCCGGGGGCATCATCGGAGTTGCGGTTGCCAACCTCCTCTTTGGAACGACGTTCCATCTAGATGTCCCAATAGTTCCTGGCTGGGTTAACCCCAAAGACCCATCTCTCGAAAACAGCGGCGGTTCATATCGGGTGCCAGGCTACATTGACTATCCGTTATTCTCTGGAAAAAACGCCTACTTTTTGATAGCATACTCCCGAAATACACCCGCAATCGCTGAACGGTTCAGGATCGGGGAGTATT
>JBIKMB010000152.1:0-13668 GCA_044359485.1 Pirellulaceae bacterium
GATCGATTCGCGGGCCAGCGACGTGCATTTGGAATCTCAGTCCTTTGGTTTGGTGATTCGCTACCGCATCGACGGTATCTTGCACACCCAACCTGTCCCACCTGAGATCAATCGTTTTCAGGCGGCCATTATCAGTCGCTTGAAGATTATGGCGCGATTGAACATCGCCGAAAAGCGATTGCCACAGGATGGACGCATCAAACTGCGAGTTCATGGACGCGAGATCGATATTCGTGTATCCGTTATCCCGATGATCCATGGCGAAAGCTTGGTGATGCGTATCCTGGATAAAGGAGCGATGAAATTCGACTTACGGAATTTGGGTATGGACGAGGGAGTGTATCGGATTTATCGGGAGCTGATCCAATTGCCGCACGGCATTATTTTGGTTACCGGACCAACTGGATCGGGGAAAACGACCACTCTCTACAGCTCGTTGATGGAAATCAAGGGAGATGACAACAAGATCATCACAACCGAAGACCCGGTCGAGTATCAATTGGACGGGATCAATCAAATTCAGGTGCATCCCAAAATTGGTTTGACCTTTGCGGCTTCGCTCCGCAGTATTTTGCGACATGACCCCGATATTGTGCTGGTGGGGGAAATCCGAGACCTAGAGACTGCCGAGAATGCGATTCAGGCTTCTTTGACAGGTCACTTGGTTTTCAGCACTTTGCACACCAACGATGCTGCGGGTGCTTATACGCGTATGATCGATATGGGGATTGAACCGTTCTTGGTGGCAAGCACGGTGGAAGGTGTGATGGCTCAACGCTTGCTGCGTCGACTCTGCAAGGAATGCAAAGAAGCTTATACGCCTGATGCAAATGATCTGCCAGTTGATTTCCCATGGGATAAGCTCGAGGATCGACCCCTTTATCGAGCTAAAGGTTGCCGCACTTGCCGCGGTGTGGGTTATACGGGGCGTATGGGTATTTATGAGCTGATGCTCACCACCGAAGAGATTCGCGAACTGGCGCACGAGCGGGTTAGTTCCTTTGCGATTAAGCAGATGGCACTCAAGGCGGGAATGCGAACACTTCGAGATGACGCGTGGGCCAAAGCGATGCTGGGAACTACCACGGTCGATGAAGTGCTTCGAGTAACCAAGGGTGATCGTCTTAATGCCACGATGGCGGGGCAAAAGTAGGGGCTAAAGCATGCCAGAATTTGCCTATATTGCCCGCGACATGACGGGCAAACGGACCACGGGAACAATCGCTGCGGGAAACCAGCGCGAAGCAATCGCGCTGCTGGATTCTAAATCGCTGTTTCCCATCGAGATTACGGTCAACAAAGCAACCGTCGTACGTCGCAGCGGTCGAGTTCGCGGGTTGACCATGGCGGTGTTTTATTCGCAATTGGCCGCTTTGCTCCGCAGCGGTGTGCCGATGCTGCGATCGTTGACCGTGTTAGGAAAGCAATCGAACAACAAGACGCTCAATAATGTCTTGGAAGAAGTTCGCGGTCGTGTGGAAGAGGGGGAATCCCTCGGCGCGGCCATGCAACGTTATCCGCGCGTCTTTAGCGAGATGGCGGTCAATATGGTCAAGGCTGGAGCTGAAGGTGGTTTTCTGGAAGATGCTTTGGAACGAGTTGCCGCCTTCACCGAACAACAAGAAGATCTCAAAGGCCGAACGTTGGGAGCATTGGCTTACCCAGCGTTCTTAGCTTCCGTCGGCGGAATCGTATTGACCGTTTTGATGGTTTTCTTTGTGCCGAAATTCGAACCATTGTTCGCCAATTTACGCCGCAAGGGAGAATTGCCGGCAATGACCGAATGGCTGCTGGCGTTCAGTCGAGGACTATCGTCGTATTGGTGGGTGGCAGCTTTACTGATCATCGCTTTGAGCATCGCCTTCGTTCGCTACACGGCAACTCCCAAGGGGCGACGCGTTTTTGATTTGGTGAAAATAAAAATCCCAATTGTTGGGAAAATTTTTCTGAATTTGGCTGTCGCGCGGTTCTGTCGAGTGTTTGGTACTTTGCTGGTCAATGGTGTGCCCATTTTGCGATCTCTAGAGATCAGTCGCGAATCGGCTGGAAACGTTATTTTGACGGAGGCGATTGCCAAAGCGAGCGAGAATATTACCGCCGGTGAACGGCTAGCAGTTCCACTCGGTAATAGTGGTCATTTTCCACCCACTGTAGTGGAAATGGTCAGCATCGCGGAGGAGTCCAATACGTTGGATGACGTTTTGGTTCAGATAGCCGATGGTTTGGAAAAACGAACCTTCCGACAACTGGATATGTTCGTTAAGTTGCTAGAGCCGATCATGCTACTGTGCTTGGCGGCAGTTGTGATGTTTGTGGTCTTAGCGTTGATGGTACCTGTGTTGAATAGTGCCAATTCGATCTAACGGCCAGATGTTTTTGTCAAAGTCGTTGGGTGGAATGGATCAGAATATTGATCGAATTTGATGTTGAGGGAGTTAGAAAAATGAAACGGTCTCGAAGACAAATGCGACGTGGCTTCTCGCTGTTGGAAATCATGTTGGTGCTCGTCATCCTCGTGGTGGTTGGCGGAATAGTAGCCGTCAACTTAGGCGGCGTTCAGGACAAAGCGTTCCAGCAAACAGCCAAGACAGAAATTCAAAACTACAAGAAATTTTTGCAGCTCTATAAGCTCAATGTTGGAAGTCTTCCTTCCTCGTTAGATGCTTTGCACGAGCAGCCAGGTGATTTGGCCGACCCGACGAAGTGGTCGCAGATTGTAGAAGAACCGATCAAGCCAGATCCTTGGGGACGCCCTTATCAGTACAAGCTGAGCGGAGATAAGTTTGAGATCCGCAGTTTGGGCCCTGATGGTCAAGAAAATACCGCTGACGATATCACGAGCTGATTACGATGAAGCCTCAAGGTTTCGCTTCAACATCGTGTTGGACTCACTCGAATAAACCCCGAAGGATGATGTATCCGTCGGGGTTTTCGCTGTTTGAATTGATGTTGGTATTGGTCATCTTGGTGGCTGTGGCCAGCATCGTCGTACCCTCGATCAATGGCACGCTTAAGCAGCAACAATTTCAGCGTGAATGCGACCGGATTCGGATCGTTTGGGAAGAAACACGCCTCAAAGCGATGCGGACAGGTCAGGCCCAAGTCTTTCGATTTGTAGCAGGTTCCAGTGAATACTCCGTTGAGCCATGGATGCAAGCCACCGATGAAGTTGAAGCGGGCAACGGTGCGACGGTGATGATGGCTGGAGGCTTGGCAAAAGTGGATATGCAAGGAGGTGGTATCAGCAGTGCGGTGGAATTGGGGACATCTGCGGAGAAGCTCGAAGAGGGATTCGTTTTTGCGGCGGGAGCTGTGCTGGGAGATACGCGCACTTTGCTGATTCAACAGCAGACGGGAACTGTGTCTGGTGGGGCTGGCAATCAATCGGCACCTATCATGTTTTATCCTGATGGAACCACATCGACAGCTGAAGTCGCTATTAAGAATGACCTTGGCTCACAACGGTTGTTGCGAATTCGTGGTTTGACCGGCGAGGTCTCGGTCATTCGCGCGATAGGAGATGCAGGATGATGGATAGAATCAGCAAGCGTCTGAACGGCAAGCAGCGTTTAAGTGGGTTATCGCTTTTGGAAGTTGTCTTGGCACTTGCGATACTTGGCGCTGCAGGAGCCATGCTAGCTCAATCGATGCAGGTGGCAACCGATGCTGGAGTGACGGCTCGAGATCAAGCGTTGGCCGAGTTGTTGGCGGAGTCCAAGTTATCTGAAGTGATCGCAGGCGCTTATCCTATCAACCAGAATATTGATTGGACGCCCATTCAGACAGTAGTCGATTCGGGGCGATGGCATTTCAAAATCGTCAGCCAGCCGACGATGACAGAGGGAATGTTGGCAGTGCAAGTTTGGATTACCGATGATCCTCAAATGCAAAGTGCCCGCCCCATGCAAGTGATGCTGACACGCTGGATGATCGATCCGAATATGGGCTTGGATACTCTGCCGGAGGATACGTCGGGTACGGCGACTTCTGGGACGGGAGCACAGCCATGATTTCAGCCGGCCGTTGTCAGCGTTATTTGGCTTGCTCTGGGGTGACTGCGCCAAGCCCGCTAGTGCCTGGGCGTGCAACGTTTGCTCGGAGGGCCTACACGCTGCTGGAGTTGCTGCTGGCGCTAGCGCTCACAGTGCTAGTCAGCGGGCTGATCGGTATGTTGCTGCAAATTTACTACAAGACTTCCGAATTGAGTCAGGCAGAGGTTCGCCAAGCGCAGATCGCTCGCAACCTGTTGCGCATGATCGCCGACGATTTGAGAAGCGTGGTGCGCTATCAAGAATTTGATGATTCCACTCTGTCGACCGTCTTGAGCGCGTCGGCGGGTGGCGCCACCGGTGGTGCTGCGGCGGGTGGATCTGCTGGTGGCCCAAGCTCAGGTGGCCCAAGCTCAGGTGGCCCAAGCTCAGGTGGCACGGCACCGCCGAGTAGCGGTAGTGGTTCAGGAGGATCTCCCACCGCAGGTGGAGGGAGTTCTGGTTCGTCCGGAATGGGTTCTGGCGGAGCGGAAGAGAGTGCGGATAGTGCGGGCAACACAGCCGATTTGGCCGCTTCGACGGCACCGCCACCGACGCCAGGACTTTACGGGAATCAGTTCGAATTGATGATCGATGTGAGTCGCTTGCCACGTCCCGATCAGTACTACTCGCAAATGAACTCGACGATGGATGTCCAGATGCCCGACGTACCGAGCGATATCAAATCGGTTTTGTATTATGTCCAGGCATCCGGAAATACGATGGGCATTCAAGACCCATTGCAAAATGGTTCTCTCACGGGGATTGCTGTAGAGGGTAATGCGGCCGACGCGGTAAAGGGGGGCGGTGGGCTGGTAAGACGCCAGTTGGATCGCGCGGTGACGCAGTGGGCGAACTCTCAAGGCCAAACAGATCGGTTGTTGCGCACGGGCGAGTTGCTTGCGCCGGAAGTCGTATCGTTGGAATTTAATTATTTCAATGGTACCGAGTGGGTCACGCAGTGGGATTCATCTCAGCAAAACCTGCCGATGGTGATCAAGATACAGGTAGGCATGCAAGACCCTCGTATCGCCAAAAATCAACCTTTGTCGGCTGGGACACCGGTGAGCACGATGGCGGCTGATCAATTGCAAACCTATGGGATTCGCGTTTACGAATTATCGGTTGCGATTCCTGGGGCTCAATTGATGGAGCCTGCGGCGGACAGCGGCATGCAAAGTTTGGGGATTCAGTGATGGAATCGATTCGAACAGCCTCTAGAAAAACATTAACACCCGGAACTCCAACACCCGGAACTCCAACACCCGCAGCTCCGAAAAAATTTCGGCGAGCGTTCCTGCTGATATTGGTGTTGTTGGTTGTCGCCGGTGTTTCGCTCGGAGCAATGTCGCTACTGGAAACGATGGTGGTATCCAAGGATGCTGCCCAATTGGGTAATCAGCAGACGCAAGCGAAATATACCGCTGATTCGGGGATTGAGTTTCTGCGATACTTTTTAGCGTTCTCCAAAAACCAGCAAGATGAGATGGGAGGCTGGCGCGATAATCCGCAGCTTTTTCAAGCGGTCAATGTTATCCCAGATGCTGATCCTACGCGGATAGGTAACTTTACGATCATCAGTCCCAATCTAGACGATATGGGACAGTTTGCTGGTATTCGCTACGGATTGCAAAATGAATCCGCACGCTTGAACCTAAATGCTTTGGTGGTTATCGACGAATCGTATGGTGGAGCGGCGGCAGTGATGGGCGCTTTGGGAAGCGCCGATGCAGACTTAAGTTCTCTCGGTGTCAGCAGCGAGACCGTTGAAGAAGCGACCGGTACGGCCGACCTGCAGAACCTTGGACGCTCGTTGCTGATGGGCTTGCCCGCGATGACCGAAGATGTGGCCGACGCGATTCTAGATTGGATCGACGAAGATGATGAGCCGCGCGAATTCGGCTGCGAGGTTGAGTACTACAGTCAATTGCCAACACCTTATGCTCCGACCAATGGTTCGATCCAAAGTGTCGAACAATTGCTGTTGGTGCGAGGGGTTACTCCCGAACTTTTGTTCGGTTTCGACCAGAATCGCAACGGAGTCTTGGATGCGGGAGAAATGAATTTGATGGGTACAGGGATGATGAATCCTATGGGGCCGATGGCCGGTGGTGCGAACAATATGTCGAGTAGCGAAGAGGATGTATCGCAACCTGATCCGCTTGGCTGGGCGCAGTATTTGACGCTTCACAGCGCTGAAAAGAATGTGGATCGCGATGGAAATCCTCGCGTGTTTTTGAATCAAGAAGATTTGGAAGTACTCGAGCAGGAATTGGTTGATGCGCTTGGAAACGAGACGTGGGCTACCTTTATCGTCGCCTATCGTCGCGCGGGTAAGGCAGGTGGAAGCAGCATGGATGCATTGATGGGTGGAGCCGCTGGAGGCGATGATTCGTCAGGTGGAGGTGGTACTCCTTCAGAATCTCTGCCCTGGAATTCAGCCTTCTTCGAATCGGTTTCTGGAGAGGCTTCCGTGACGTTGAGCCAGGTTTTGGATCTAGTGGATGCAACGATCGAAGTCGATCTGAACGGTGAATTGACTACGTACCTCTCCCCGTTTCCCTCGGATCCAGGTGCCATGGCCATTTACATGCCCGTGCTGATGGATAAGTTGACCACCGTCGAAGGGCCATCTATCCCAGGGCGTATCAGTGTGAATGATTGTCCGCGGTCTATTTTGATGGGCATTCCTTCGATGACAGAGGAGATCGTCGATGCGATTATCGAGGCGCGTGCCGAGCAGTCCGATTCCGAGAACCGTAAATTCGAATCGTGGTTGGTGGTCGAAGGCCATATCACCATCGATCAATTCAGGACACTAGCCCCACTGATCACGGGAGGTGGCAACGTCTATCGAGCACAGGTAGTCGGTTATTTTGAGCAGGGTCCGGCCTTCTGCAGGGCGGAAGCCATTCTGGATGCGGCAGGTGATGTGCCTACGGTGCGTATGTATAGACGTATGGACCATTTGGGACGCGCATTTAGTTTACCGGTGCTGGGACAAAGAACCGGCGTGGGTGGTGTTGGTGGTATCGGTGGAATGGGAATGGGGGCTCCCATGCAATAAGTCAAAATCGCCCCACTTTGGTGGCAGTTTTGTCGTTGTCGGTGTCCTACCCCGAAACTTTGATGCGTAAATCGGGTTAGGCAATTAAGCTAGAGAGTATCGGATCGTTCCGTTTTTTGGGCTGGAGATCGAATCAGTCGTGGCAAAACTTATAGCTTTGGAATGGGATCGTAAAGAACTGCGAGTGCTCGCAGGAAGTAAGCGTGGTTCGCAGATCCACGTCGAAAATGCCGTTGCGATTGCGATGCCCGCTGCTTCGGAAGAAGAGTCTTCGTCCAGTACGGTCAACGCAACAGCCGCCATTGGGCAAGCCCTCAATAAGCTTCGGTTGGCGAAAGGGGAAGCGATTCTGTCGTTAGGCCGTGGCAGCGTGGAACTGCGACCACTGGTGTTGCCGAAAGTGGATGCGGCCGATCTACCCGACATGGTTCGCTTTCAAGCGATGAAACAATTCGCTGGACTCTCCGAAAATACTCCAATCGATTTCGTGGTTCTCCCTGAAAACGCAAACAGTTCCGACTCGGAATGGACGATTCAGGTCGCCGCGCTCAATCCGTCTGTCCAGAAGGATCTCCAAAAGCAAGCTGCTGATGCTGGTTTGGAGATTCAAAAAATCGTCCTTCGTCCTTTTGCCGTTTCGCAACTGCTATCCCTCGTAGATGAAGAACTGCGAAAACAAAATCTGTTGATGGTCGATATCCTCGGTGATGAAGCGGACCTCACCATTGTGGAAAATGGGTGCGTTGTTTACATCCGCTCGGTAAAACTCCCATCGACCGATGAAAGCGTTGTCGGGCAGTGGCTGGTCGGTGAAATGCGGCGTACGTTGATGGCGGCCGCTGGGCAACGCAACGGTCTGAAGGTGGATCAAGTCGTAGTTTGGGCTCAGCAGTCTGTAGCAGATTCTTTATCGGATCGTGCTGCGTCTCAATTGCAATTGCCCATTCAAGTGATCGACCCGTTTTCCAAGGTCAAGGTCGAGGATGAAGCCAAGAAGTCACTGCAGGAAATCGGACGCAGTCGCTTTTCTCCTCTGCTGGGCGTACTGGTGGCTGAAGCGGCGAACCGGAAGCAGGATATCGACTTCTTGAATCCTAAGCGTCGCCCGCCAAAGGAAAAGCCGATTGCACGCTATGTCCTTATGGCGACAGCGGCGGCCTCTCTAGTGCTCGGTGGTATTTATCTATACTACTCAGCCCATGCCAAGCTCGACGCTGAAATTGCCGCACTGACCAAAGAGAGCAAAGATCTCGATGAAATCGTCCAGGTGGCTCAGCAAAGTACACGACGTTGGAAATCGGTCGAAACATTTATCGATAAAGAAGTCAATTGGCTGGATGAACTCGAACGGATCTCCAACGAATTGCCCCCTGCCAGCGAGGTGATCGTTCGCGATGCGAACTTTGCGTTGGTCAACAAAGGGAGAGGTTTAGCGACTATTTCTGCCAATGGATTAACCAAGGATAAAGATACGCACAAGGTGATCGAAGAGCGGCTGAGAAAACCGCCATATTACCAGGTTGAACCCAAAACATCCGGTCGCATCCTGCAAAAAATTGAAGGGCTGGAAGAGTACAGCTGGGCGTTCGATGGTGATATTACTCTGGTTGCTAAACAACCTAGGACGCCTGTCAGTCCAGTGCCTTTAGAGAAATCTGCGGAACCGATTGCTAAGGATGTCAAGGCAACCGGCAAGCCGGCCGCTGAAGAACCAAAATCGGAAAAGACTGTAGAGTCCCAACCGGCAGATACTAAACCGATAGATAGCAAACCGGCAGATAGCAAACCGGCACAGAAGCTCGAGACTGAGAATGAAGTTCCCGCGAAACCTCAAGGTGAGCCTGAGAAAGCTGCGGAGGATTCGGTTCTCACAGACCGTCAGAAAGCTAGTGATCCAAATAAGAACGATGTAGCCGGTTAATTCCTTGCACGGGCCATCAACTACTCCAAACGAGTCAAGAATAGAGCCATGAATCAGCGCGAGAAAGTCTTAGCGATAGCGGTTGGAACACTCGGGGTACTCCTCGGGGGGCAGTATGGATGGACGTCGATCAAAAAAGGCCTTCAGATCAAGCAGGCTCAGGTAGATAAACTGACCAAGGATGTCGAGGATAAACAGTTTATCGTTGATGAGGGAGATTTTGCGCGCGGGAAATTGGAAAAACTCAAGCCGTCGTCATTGCCCAAAGATGATCAATTGGCCAGAAAGCAATACATCGAATGGCTAGATGCCATGGCACATTCTGTGTTTACCAATCCGCTGGTCAGCAAAAAAGAACCGCTGCCTATCGATGGTGCCTACATGAAGTATCAGTTCGAGATCGGTGCTGTAGCGAACTTGGATCAAATTTTGTCGTTCCTGGGTAAATTTTACGAGAAGAATTATCTTCATCGATTGAAGGATCTAAAGATTGCGGCTATCCCAGCGAGCAGTGAGTTGCGGATGACTTCTACGATCGAAGTCATTGCGTTGGTGGATGCGAATATGAAGCAAGATCCGCCCTCATCGCCCGCGAAAAAGTTGGCCAAGAAACCGGAGGAATACGCCGCTTCGATTATACGCCGCAACATATTTGGGCCGGAAAATCAGGCTCCCAAACTGGTCAGCTCGAAGAAAGAGCGAGTGGAGATTGGGAAATCGGCGGAGGGGACGGTTAAGGCAGATGATCCTGATGAAGGTCAATCGATCGCTTATGAATTTGTGGGAGAGGCACCTGCCAATGCGGAACTCGATAATAAAACGGGACGCTGGAAATTTACACCGCCCGAAAAAGGGACCTATACGTTGTTGGTTCGAGCGGTCGATAGTGGATTTCCGGCGAAAGTTGCTGAGCAAAAGATCGAAATCGAAGTGATCGATCCGGCCCCACCTGCAGCTCCTGTCGCTACGAAACCGAAATTTGACCCAGCGTCCCAAATTTTCATTACGGGAATTGTTAAGGGACGAAAAGGTTCAGAAGTTTGGCTGTTCTCGCGTGTCGAAAACCAAACGACCAATGCATCTGTCGGAGACCAGATTGAATTGGGGCAAGTTAAGGGTACATTGGTAGAGATCGGTAAGGACTTCATTGTCGTGGAGACAGAAGGCCGACGTTGGACGGCTGGTATGGATGAGAGCTTGGCGGAAGCTTTCAAAAGAAGTGCGGATGATTGATCGAGCCTCGCTCGCGAATCCCAGAAAATTGCTCATTGAAATCGCTCCCTTGATGTTCTGGGGAGCGGTTTTCTTTTTGATTCTTATTGCAGCCATGTTGGTCTTGGTGGTTGACGTTCCACGCGTTGATGCGAGTTCGGCAGCTGGCAAAGAAGCAATCTTGGATCATGAACCACCGACGATCGTCATCCATTCATGGGATGATGAGGTGCTGTTAGCTACCGTCATTACATCCACTTTGATGTGGCTACTCTGGCCCATTTTCTTGTTCGAATCGCTGTGTGTCTTGTGGTGCAGCAAAGCACTCGCCACGCCACGACGCTGGAGGTGGCAATGGATTGCAGTCGGCATATGTCCTCCGCTCCGCTTGGCAGCACCGCATTTGCTGATGGAGGGTAAGCGTTGGCTGCCATGGATAGGTTGGTGTGAAAGTGGATACAAAGTTTATAGAAGGGTAGAAAAGAATTTTAGCTTTCCCATGGTGATGGCCGCTTCATGCATTCTGCCGGTGTTACTGATCGAGTGGACCATGTATCAACATCTGTTGTCGACACCTTGGTTACGGGTCGCACTGCATATTAGTACGGGAGTCATTTGGTTTGCATTTGCTCTTGAATTCATCGTGATGATCGAATTATCGCACCGCAAATTTGAGCATCTCAAAAGACATTGGATCGATCTCGTGATCATCTTGCTACCTCTCCTCTCCTTCCTTAGGTCTCTGCAAGCGGTGAGGGCCACACAATTGGCAAAATTCACCAAGCTGCAGCAACTCTCGCGCATGATTCGAATCTATCGTTTGAGAGGTCTTTCGACTCGAGCCTTTCGCGCGATCATCGTCCTGGATATCTTACAGCGTTTTCTGGGAAGTGATCCTCACAAACGACTACTCAAGTTGCGAGAGCAGGAGACATTAAAGCTCGAGGAACTCAAGGAGATTCAGGAGGAGATGGCCGAGATCGAGAAACAAATTCACAGACCGGAACTCGGGGAAGGCTAGCCGTGGGCGAGCGATAGCTGGTTGCGGCACCCCATGTACATCGCCACGCAGAGTACATCGCTACGCAGAGTACATCGCCACGCAGAGTACATCGCCACGCAGAGTACATCGCCACGCAGAGTACATTGTCGTTTTTTTCTTCCAGCTTCACAACGTGCCTGGCTGCTTAGAACTCAATTTAGCAGCGGTGCAGCGCTCGCGAAACTGGGGCTAAAAACAACAGAAACAAAAGCTCTGGCCACAAACGACTGTCGCCTTACTCTCTCGAGGTTGGTGTGACCTTAAACTTCAGTGCTTCCCCTTTACGATTCACGGCTACTTCAACTTCCTGGCCTACTTTGAGAGCTTCGATGGCGAAGGTGTAATCGTAAATGTTTTCAATTTTGCGGCCGGCAAGTTCGGTGATGATATCTCCGCCGCGGATACCTCCTTTTTCAGCAGGGCCGTTTTTGGCAACACCTGAGAGCAAAACTCCCTTGATGTCTGCTTTGGCGTAGTCTGGAATTGAGCCAAGATAAGCGAGCAAGCGAGCTCGCGCGCCATCTTTGGGTGCCTCAACTCGAATGAAGTCGGGAGCTTTTTCCATAGTAGCTAGGGAACGACTGATCAAACCCATAAGCCGTGCAACCTTGGCTGCCCCTTCATAGTTCAACGTCTCCGGAACATCGCGTGGGGTGTGGTACTCTGAATGCGAACCGGTGAAAGCCGATAGGATCGGAACTCCACGCAAGTAAAACGTGCTGGCATCGGTGGGAAGAAAAGTATCGTTTTGGAGTGTCAACGGTAATCCTACCACCGCGTTGCGGCGTTCAATTTCTGCGGTCCAAACACTGGAGGAACCGATTCCTTGCAACACCAAGTTGTCTCGCAAGCGACCGACCATATCGAGGTTGAACGCTGCAACCAAAGCAGGATAGAGCGACTTGTTATCTGAATGAGGTGCGTTAGCATCGGCCTCTTTCGTCTCGGGGCTCGTCGGAGTTACGTAGTGCGGATAGAGGTCATAAAATTCATCAGCGAAATAGGAAGAGCCAATCAGGCCTAATTCTTCGCCGGACCAAGCGGCAAACATAATATCGCGTTTCAGCTTGAGTTCACCCCGACGCACTTGGTCTGCTAAATGCTGTGCGATTTCCAGCATTGCCGCAATACCGGATGCATTATCATCGGCACCGCGGTGAGTTCCGCCACGTTCGTTTTCGTTGGCGAGACTCGAGCCACCTTCACCTTTGCCAAGATGATCGATGTGAGCACCGATCACAATCGCTTCGGCGGTTGGCTTCTCACCTGCTCGTAACCATCCCACAACATTTCGCCCTTGTTTTTTGATTTGGCGAACATCGACATTTGCGGAAAGTTTGATTCCCTCCAGTGGGAAGCCCATCGCGGGTTCGCCGCTATCGAATTCTTTTTGGGTTTTGGCCAGCTCGGCATCATTGGCTTTGAACCAGGGCTCAACGACGTCATCAGTAACCGAAATCACTGCGAGGCTTGTACCGGAGAGCGCTCCGTCGAGTTCAAGGCGTGCGAGTTGTTCGCGCACACCGCTGGTTGGCCCGCTGACTACAATCAAGCCCAAAGCGCCCCGATCGCGGGCGGCCATTGCTTTGAACCGCAAAGAGCTGAAGCGCGCGAAGTGCTGACGTTTTTCTGGGGTGATATCTTGAGGCATGTTGCGGAACACAACCACCCATTTATTTTCCACATCCAAGTGAACGTAAGAGTCATATTCATCGTATCCATCGACCGCAGGGGCAACGATTCCATAGCCTGCGAAAACCACATCGCTTGCCGGGAATTCGCCCGTCTTTGAGAAGGAAAGTGGCCGCCATTGCTTATTGAGTTCAAACGTTTGCTCGCCGACTTGCATACGATTTGCTTCGCCGAGGTCAATGCCGGCAGTGAATGGAAAAGATGCAAACCAAGTGTTGTCTTTGCCACCTGGTCGTAGGCCAAGACTCTCCAAATACGCAGCCACGTAAGCGGTGGCTTGGATTTCACCCTCTGTGCCTGTGAGTCGCCCGCCGAGTTCGGGACGGCAGAGATAGTCAACATGTCGCCCGATATCGCTAGCTGAATAGTTAGCGGCTGAACGAGTTACCGCATCATTGGCCGCGCTGACTGCTTCGCGAGTGTCAACAATTGGATCATTGGTTGCTTTGAGCCCCAGCATGTCCAGGGCGGCAGCATGATTCCAGGTTGCAGTAAAAAGTTGTGATTGTTTGTTGCTGCCGCGATTGGTGGTCCAAACCAGCGTGTTGCCATCAGGTGAAAACACTGGGAGTCCATCAAAGCCTTCCGTATGCGTGACGCGAACCGGTTGTTGTTTTCCAGCGGTGTCGACCAGATAGAGTTCAAAGTTGGCAAAGCCATGCAAGTTCGTTGCAAAGATGAGATATTTTCCAGAGGGATGAAAATA
>JBIKMB010000376.1:0-4008 GCA_044359485.1 Pirellulaceae bacterium
TACATGGGTTTAAGTTGCGGAGTGAATCTCAAAATTCTGGTTGAAAACTTGAATTCACCCACCCAAAGGTAGCCGCCTCCTAGGGTCAACGAACCGGGCATAAAAAGTTTTTGCGGAGTATTCCCAGCGGTGCGATCGTTGAAGTCGGCCGCTCCCAGGAGTGAGTTCGCTTGGCTGCCGGCAAATGCTTCTTCGATGCGATTCCAGATTTGCACCCGATGATTATTTCTGTCCGCGACAAATAGTCTCCCCTCTGACGCGATGGCATGACCGGGTAAATTGAAAAGTCCTCGTCCTTCGAGACGATAGGGGCGATTGTCGGTGCCCAACTTATCAACGGACCAAATCCAAATATCATGACCTTCGAAAGGAGAGGCTACCAAATATTGTCCATCGCTCGATAATCTTCCGGGATTAGGAATTTCCAACACGAAATCTGGTTCGCTGTTTTGTTCCGGAGTTTTTCCCCAGGCGTAAATGCGATTAGCAGCTCGGTCGGCTACATAAATGAAACGGGAATCGATCGCAACGCCAGTCAATTCCTGAAAGCGAACACTGCCTATTCCGTTGAAGTGTACATGACTAGGTTGCTCACCATTGCGTGGAATCTGGTCCCAGAGATAAAGTGTTCGTCTGCCGGCTGCCGCAAGCCGAGAGTGGTCTGCTGCGATATCCCACGGACCCTCTGGTAACTGATAAACCCAATTTGGTTTCGCGTTACTTTCATCGGGAAACGTATCCCATATATACAGTTTTCGATCGAAGTCGGAACTGGCAAATAAGCGCGTACCATCTGTTGCCAAAGCGGGATTTTGTATAAAGAAACGTTCCGACCAAGTATCGTCATGGGGGACATTGCTGCCAATCGAAAAATCTGGCAGTTGATTATCACGCACGGTTAATGCGTTCCAGCCAAGAACATTATTCCCGTTATAATTGCACACATACAATCGACCATCTGCTAGAGCGACATCGGGGCCATCGCCATTTCTGTAGCTATTCACATTCAAGACGACGTCAGCATCCACTTGGTCACTTTTGGGAATGCTGTTCCAGATGTAGATTCGTTGCATGCCGGCAAGCAGTAAAGAACTTTGGGCGGTAACGGTTCCTTTCATCCATTCACCCCAAACAAATGTTGGGGCATTCTGCGTGCCGTCAGGGAAATGATCCCAAACCAGCGTGGCGGGGCGACTTGCTGGCCCATAATTGTGATCGCTCAATGCGAAGAAAGATTTTCCATCGGAGGTGATATTGCGAGGAGTTCTCACACCCGTTGGAAAAAGCATATAGTCTGGTGGTTGATGATTTTGAATTGGAAACTGATTCCAAAAAAGCACCGCCGAGCCGTGAGTGGCGACCGCCGCAAGTCGTTGTCCATCGGTCCAAATCCCCCACGGCCATTGGATTCTCATTCGCGGAGTTTGTCGATCATATCCGATGGTTGGCGGCTCTTTGATTCCAACTTGTGGCAGCTGCTTAAAATCGATAACGATGTCAGCGGCCTGGCCATTTTGCGTGGGGAAAGAATTCCAGAGTAGAATACGATCGTTGTTGGTATCGGCTACGGCAATCCGATTTCCATCTGGAGTGATCGAAACATTGCCGGGCCAATTGAGTTGGGTGAGTTCTTGTCCAGAATTATTCTGATGGAAGTCGAGCTGCCCCAGGACGAGATCTGGAGGAACATTTCCCCGGGGAGCCATTTTCCAAATGAGGATGCGGTGGTTCCAGCGATCGCAGACCAGTAACGATTTTCCATCCGTTGCCAGGCCTGAAGGATGATTCAGTAAAAGAGCACCGCCGGATTTATTAAGACCGGCGGCACCGAGAGCAATATCGGCGGCTTGAAAAGTTTTAAATTCGCCTGCTGGAATTTCTGGAGCTGAGCGATAGCTGGATTCGATTTTGGTAGAGCGAATCAATGGAGGGGCTGAGCTATTGCCCCAAGGCATCGCAGGGGGGTGAACATTACGTCGCGGGGGACTCGTAACCAAAAGTAACCAGGAACCATCTTGTAAAAGTACTGCCCCAGGATCGGCGCCCGGCACTTGTACCGAGCGTCCGATGCGAGACCAGTGGACTCCATCTTCGCTGGATATTGGCCAAGGACGAGGACCCGTGCCAAAAAAGAAGAGCCTACTACCATCGCTATGCATGTTTCCAAGCCAACGATCTTGCGATGCAGATCGTAAATCGTCTGCACGTTTGAAGTTTAATCCATCCTCACTTATCAAATGGTAGCCCATTTCAGCAGTTGCTTGAAGCGGATTTTGTAACCCCATCCGCATGTCCTCGATTGTCCCGTTATTGGGAACGATCATATGAAACACACCTTTGTGGATTGCAACGGCGCAATCGATGATGATGGAACCGCTTAACCCAAAACGGACACCAGGTTCAAACGTGTAGCGAGCCCTATCTTCCGAGATCGCGGAATAGATCTGGGGTGCGCTGGTACTGAAATCAGGACTCTGATTGGAGGTAAAATACATTCGAATGCGACCGTCCGGCAGAGCGACTAATGTTGGATCAAAAGGACGTACCATATCAGTTGGGTAGTCATCGATTTGGATCGGTGTTGGTCTGCTCCAAGATACGCCTTCATCGTTGGAGAACGAGAAAGCGATGCGATCAAATTGACGTGGGGCATCTATCGGAAAATATTGAAAGGCAGCGATTAAGCGGCCATCGGAAATCCTGGTAACGGTTGAAACACCGGCCCCTTGAAAAGATCCGAGTTTGGTCTGGTTACCCGCGGAATCGATTTTCACAATATCGACATCATTATTCCATGGACCACCGTTCGGAGTAGGTGCGAAGCCGTTAGTTGGCTGGGCTTGAAGTAAGTCACTCGAAGCGACCATAAAAGCCAGAAAAGCAAACCATAGTTTTCGCGATGTTAGATACGCCGTGATCACTTCCACGCTCTCCGCAAAAATTCCGATAAGCTGATGGGCGCATTCTAGCCTTCGCCGGTGCTTACTGCAGCAGAAGTTTCGGCTGTGAAAGATAAGCTAAACGGTACTGTGTTGCCTATGATTCTAAAGTCTATGTCGCAGTTGCTAGTAGTTCTGATCTTCTTCTGTTGTTGAATGCTGTGTGAAGAGTTCCCTATCAAAACTGGCAAGACCAGCGATCACCGGAATTGGGCTAATGCAATGTCTTTGGTTTTCGCAATAAAGAGAGATACTCTTTGTTAAGTGAGTCCTGGTGGTTATTCGCATTGCGGAACTGACCTCAGCAAAACGACTCGCAAACGTATTCTGGGAACTCGAGATGAGAGCAGAGATATCGAGAGGCGGCGAGTGATGAGAAGTGCTGATGATAGCCATCGTTATCTTGGTCAACCCTCGATCTAATGGGATCAAAAGGTAGGAAAGTCTTATTTGGCTCTTCGGATTCGCCATCATTCTCAATGCAAAATCAGGACGAAATGCTCCTCAAAAAGGATCTCCGGAAAACTTCAATTTATGGGCAAAAATCCCTTTCCGCCAGTAAATAAAAAAGATGAAAAAAATTCATAAATCAAAATCATTGCCCTTGAAAGGGGTTCAAGGGTGTCTACAATTCCACAATCTGTATACAGTATACTGTATGCAGGCAGGGCCAGTTTTTTCATTCGAGCAAAATGTGACGGGCGGAAGGTTGTTCCCAGGATTGAACGATGCAACGAAAGTCTTCAACTCTGATCACATTGAGCATTGCTGAGCAAGCATACAATTGCATCTTAGAGCGAATCTCGACGGGCATTTATGCGCCCGGAAAGTTGCTCAAAGAGGTGGATCTGAGCCATGAGCTTGGTATCAGTCGGACACCGATTCGGGAGGCTTTGCAACGTCTCGTTCAGTACGGCTTGGTAGAGGCGAGCGGCAGAAGCATGCGCGTGCGCATTTTCTTTCCAGATGAAGTGTTTCATCTTTATCAGGTAAGGAGAGTCCTAGAACTGGAAGCAGTGCGTTTGGCTTTCGGAAAGTTGACAGCGGACGATTTTGCGTGGTTGGATTC
>JBIKMB010000153.1:0-13614 GCA_044359485.1 Pirellulaceae bacterium
AACTGGAAAGTAGATTACGAGAAATTTCGCATTCAGCATGGCAGCACCTTGATGCACAGCGACTAGCGAAGCGAATTGAAAAAATATGGGAATCAGCTTTTAGCATTTCTATGGCACGATGACATGCCCATGGACAACAATACTGCTGAACGTGCCATTCGCCCCGCAGTTATGATTCGCAAGAACAGTTATTGCAATCACAGCGATCGAGGATCTTCGACGCAGTAGGTATTAATAACGGTAAACAGAACACTGAAACTACGAGGCCACCAGCCACTTGATACGATACTAAATGCACTTGGAGAATACTCACGAAACGGCTCAATTACGCCGCTGCCAGCGAAAAACGTATCAACAGGCTGAATAGTTACCTTTTTCATCGCAACAAAATGAATTTGTTTCAAATGGAGATGACATACGGAGGCTCTTTACCTGAAGATGCGATTTTCAAGAAAAAATTATTTAAAAAATTTTCTGGCATCGTAAAGATTGACCGAGCATTTGCGAAATCTTGTGGCTAGTGCCACGATTCCGAGTTGGTCTTGATTGAAAGGGCTTTCTGGTTGTAATCTCCACAAATTAGCCAGGTTAACAATGTGTATTGGGCAAAACACTAGAATGAGCAGATGTCTTATCGAAACGCTCATGGTGGATGGGAAGCAGGATTAATATGCCGTAATTTCTTTTTCGTTTATTTCGCGAGAAATTTTCCGGGCATTTAATCAATTTTGATTTTGGGATATGACCTAAGTAAAAAGAGTTTTTCAGCTATGCGCCAGTCCTCTTCTGTATCGATATCAACAGCTTCATCTTTTGCAACAACCACGGGAAGGCATCGTCCTCGAAGTACAGACTCGTTCCGTATGAATGCATTTCGACGGCCTGCAAAAAACTGGCCGGCATCGTGGTAGCGAGTTTCTAAATCTTGAGATCTGGCTAAAGCGTTTTCCGGTTCCACGAACTTTAGTAAATTCTGATCATCTAGTCTAAGGGATCTCTGAACTGGGTAGTTGAATTTTGTGACTGCGAGAACAAAATCTGCATCGGTATTAGTCAGTAATTCCAATGAATTGGAAAGTGTTGTTGGGTTAATAAAAGGTGCCGTGGCATAGATGCAGCAGGCAAAATCTATGTTGAATCTGTTTTCGCACCACCACTCCACGGCGTGAGCCAGGACCGGCATTACAGCAGTATGATCGCCTGATATTTCCTTTGGTCTAAGGAATGGAGTTACTGCCCCTGCATCTCTAGCAATAGAAGCGATCTCTTCATCATCTGTTGATACAAGTATGGCATCAAATGAGTGGGAGTCTATAGCGGCCTGTATTGACCAAGAAATCATCGGTTTGCCGTTAAAGCTGCGAATGTTTTTTCTAGGGATTCGCTTGCTGCCACCGCGCGCTGGAATAATTGCTATTTTCTTCATAAGGGTTTGTAGTACGTCCGATTTAACGATGCGAATTACGTTCTATTCGAGGGTGGCAATTCCCAGCAATTACAACCATGTTTCTTATCTTAGTCGGCCACGCTATCAATTCTGGGTGCATTGTTTTTGCGTCGGTAATAAACAAATTTATCTTAAGGTTGTTTTGAAACTGCGCTTTAGGAGAACCGCTAATGCCAGTAGTCGCATTATGCGGCGAGAGCTAAAAGCTCATCAAGATAGCGTCTGAATTTTTCGCTTTCCACGTCGTCCAGTAGAGGATTCAAAAATTTGTTTTGTAGCATTTCTTGGGCTATTTTTCGCTTGCGATCTCTGTGGGAGGGACGACGATTGGGATTGTCCCAAGGACGGTCGCTGCGGTCCACGATGGAATCGTGCGTCTCGTCCCAACTCGAAAGTTCGACCATCGTGTAGATCCATGAGCATAAATGCCAGCAACCAATGTTCGACCAGATGTTACGTACCTGTTGCTCTCCGGCGCCCCAGACTTCCTTGAGGTCATGGAAGGTCTCCTCAATGGCCCAGCGACTAAAGACGATTTCCATAATGCTTTCAACCGTCATCGAGGGATCCGTGCAAATATAAGCGGCCCAGTTCTTGACGTTGTATTCCACTAAGACGATTCGTATAGCACCACCGACCACGGCGTTTGTTGCTGTAGACGTCTTGTATTTGAGTTCCGTATTCACGCCTCGCTTGTTCACTATCGTAGTTTGCCAACCACCACGCTGGCCAGCTCTTTTCGAAAGACTAATCCTTGACTTACCATATTTCCGAGGACGGCCCTTTCCCTTGCTCATCACTGGCATGTCAAAGAGCTTCGCATCGCGTCGTAGGCGTGTAGCTACGGTTACGCCCTCCCGTAGCAAAGGTTGGATTAGTTCTTTTGCAAAGTAGGCTCCGTCAAACGCAACAAACTTCCGAGCGGTTGTTCCGAACGCTCGCAGGACTTCCAGTACCATTTCCAAAGCAAGCTGATGCTTGGTTCTGAACTTCCAGCCATACTTGGGCTTAAGCTGTTCTATGTTCTGCTTTCGCACATAGAGTTTGGACACTAACGGCAAAGCGGTTATTCCAAAAAGACGATGCGGAAGAAGCAATGCTAAGCAAACCCAGTTATGTCCATAGAGCCATTCGCCATCAGCAGGACCAGCTGTCGGGTTGCGATGTACATTTGCGGCTTCCACATGCTTACCGTACCGCTTCGTCGGCGTATCATCGTCTGCCAGGATAATCTGTTGCTCGCGAACTGAAGCGAATCGACTCATAATGTGGTAAAGCAGCGGCAACATCAGGACATTGGTATTTTTTCCAATCGACTGCAATAGATCGTAGAACCGATCCCAATCGCCCTTTACACCTGCCGCTCGCAGCCAACATGCAACCGTACAGCGACCTTTAGCAAGCAAAATTCCAGCGATCAAAATGGGTAACCGAAAACCAATCCTATCATCCAGCAGCTTTGCGGTTGATTTTGCTTGCGATGCCACTTGTCCGACTAACGGTACCCTCGCCCGCTCCGTCGTTTGGCGACCAGGAACGCGATTCGCGAGCCGATCTCTTTTATCAAATTGCAAACTCGCTGACTTCGTCTTGTGTTTCGCTTGCGGTACAGCTTTTTTTGGTTTACTATTCGCCATCCTTGGCCCCTTGGATTTTGTTGTGTCGTGATAACCAACTCTTTCCTTGTGGGCCTTTTTTGTTGCAAGATCAGTTTGGCAAGAGTTTAAGCAGATCTCCTAAAGTGCAGTTTGAAAGCACGCTTCGCCAAAGTCTTGATCTCGACGAGCTTTCTAGAGTCAAATAACGTTTCGTCTGAACTAATTAAGTAGACTATTCGCGAACTGAACTATGTAAGTAACTCGAGGTTTTGCAAACCTGATTCCCCCAATTTGAACCGTGTAGCGACGATTCATCTCTGACTGAAAAGTCATCAAAATGCGGATGTCTAGCGTTTAGTTATCTACGCGTACATGACGTCTGGTCTCCAACGTAGCGAGTTGGCATAAATCGAAATTACGCTGTCTTTGTTAATCGGCGAAGTTCAAACACGCCGGTTATCAGTTGCAGTTGGGCTGCAGGACTATGTTTCTACGGGATTTTAAGACCGAGTACGAATGCCGAAATGTATTTCTTGCGTTGAGTAGTTGTGAGTGTCATAATAAAAAAAATATTGAAATATCGGATGGTCTGTCGTTAAATTGATATTTTTTAGAAGTCATATGTTGATTTTTGTATAAAACGCGTTGACTTTAGGGAGTGGGCAGACCTTTTCCATAAATAATGAATCGGTCACGATTCATGACTTCAGGACCATTTGCGATGAAGGCTGAAATAAATCGGTTTTCGTCTGGATTTAATTCCGGTTTTATGGATGGAATCATCCGGAATGGCGCGCGATCTGAATACCAAGCGAACGCGTTTTGCGTCATTCCTAGCCAGTCTAGAAATATTCGTATTTCCTGATCGGGGTAATACGCCTGATAGTATTTTTCAATTCTGCTCGCGCTTTCACGATCGATTCTTCCGAATCGGATCTCCCGGCATAAGTTATCGGTTACACGTGAATATCCATGAAGCATAAACTTTAGTGTGTCATGGATTGACATGTACGTCATGTCATCGATTCGATCATAAGTATCGAACGTTCTTGGGTTTTTTGCCCCCAATGCACCGAAGCGATGAATCGACTCCTCGCTATAGCGTCGAGTGTCCCATGGTAAGAAATTTGATAGGTAAATACCCCTCACACCCGTTTTTAACAATGATTGATCCGATGGATAGTTTAGGTCCCAAACGTCTCGTAAAGTGACTAAGGTTTCAGACGAAGTCAATTCCTCGGGTTCAAATCCCATCAGATCGAACTGAGCCCTATATCGGCGCGACATCTCAGGTGTTTCGGTATACGAGTGCATTCCTACCTGTTCTGTTGCCTGATGGTAGGGCCAAATAACAAAAGGTATTTGACGCTCAACAGCCACTTGAACCGGAAAAACTGACTCCCCTGCGAGATATGGCCACCGCATATTCGAGAACCGTACTAAGCACTCTCGGATCAATTTTTTGTAGATTATAGAATTTGAGGTGTAGATAAGAATATCCACATCAAATGCATCTCTGATCCGATCTAAATTCTGTATTCCCACTTCGCTATTGAATTGGGAGTTGTAGCTTACCACTAGCGGATTAAGCTTAAGACGGTTTTTCACCACATCCATCACGTAGTAGTACTCAGGTGTGCCGCGAATCGGTACTACGCAGTCATAATGCCGATTTCGATTCTTTCGCTTTTGGGCATCAAAAAGACGACCAAGTTGTGCAAATCTGTCATCCCAGTCCAGTTCGAATTTCTCTCTATGGGTGATACAGCCGCTGCAAAGTCCTTTGGAATCGAATTGTAGCCCGAAAGGATGCGATGATTTGTAAAGACATTGCACGCATTCTTGGCCAACGAATATTGGAGGGGAAACCGTCATTAGCTTCTGTAGGTCCTTCTAACAAGGCTTCCCGCTCGAGTACGCAACAGAGGTCGCCTTAACGAACTACACGCTATCTCTCTTTCGAAATTTATATTTCCGAAGCCCAGGGCGACGGTGGATGGGAGTTCTAGGAGAAATGCCGCTTGTTGGAAATCAATTCCGCCGAACCATATAATGCCTTTTTTCAATTCACTTAAAGGGTGCCGTCCGTCTTCTGATACTAATGAGAACGTACCGGCGTTGCCTTCGTTGAAGCTATCGATTGCCAAAACTTCAGCTATGGGCCAATCATTGCATTTTCTGCAAAGGCTCCCCGCTTCGAGTTCCGAGTTCGGTATTTTCAAATTCGTTGCATACGGGACGTTCACAAGCCATGTGCCATCCGCTCCTGCCGTCAACGGCAGACTGGCAATCAATGCTTGTGCTCCCACCTTTTCAGCAAGTCCGTAAACGCGATCGGGAAACTGAAACAGCATAGTTTCGACGACAAAACGCTCGCAGCCCGCCGCCAAAAGGCAATCCACGTCCTGATGATGTCTAATCCCTCCCCCATATGCCAGAGGTGTCGAAATTTTGGAAGCCTTTATTTCCCGAACAATCCTAGAATCCACTTTCCCATTTCTTGAAATATCTAAAACTAGGATTTCGTCTACCAGCCAACGATCCAAATTCATTAAAGCCGTTCGTAGTCCACCCGCAGGACGCCAAAAATTGTATCCATAAGACTTTACAAGCTGGCCTTCTTTTACGGCCAGCACACCGATTATGCGTTTAAAGGCCATAGTAATCCTCAAAGATGTTGCGTAACAGGATTCGCCCGTCACGCTGACTTTTCTCCGGATGAAATTGGATGGCGCAAATTACTTGGTCCAAAAATATGGCTGGGATATCTTTGCGTCCATCCACCGCAACGCAAGTCATTTTTTCAACTCTACCCATCGCGAAACGATGGTTGAAATAAAAAGTGCTCGCGGAACTTAACGCCCGCGACAATCCGCTTCGCTTTAGCGCATTAAAGTCAAGTTGACACCATCCATTGTTGAAGAAAGGATATTTGTCAATTGGCTCGACATCGCAGTTAATCCAGCCGAACCCGGAGCAGTTACCCTCGCGTAAAAAGCCGCATAGAAGTTGAGCGCCCAAGCATATTCCTAGAATTGGTAACTGCGCAGAGTGCCTTTTCCTTATTGCATCCGCCATTCCGGAGGATTCGAGTCGCTTCATGGCCATACCTGCGGCTCCCACTCCGGGAAGTACAAGTACATCAGGCCGTGCAATTTTCTTCGGTTCTCCAATGACCTCTGCATATACGCCAAGCGATTCAAAAACAGCGATTAGGGATCCTAAATTTCCTGTTCCGTAGTCCACTATGCCAATCGACTTCATCTTTCGATTCCGAACCCTACCCTAAATTTTTTAACCGGTCGACCTGTCGACCAATCGAACAATGCAGGGGGAGAGAACCTCCTCACCGTTTGCCAAAATTCATCTTCCGTCAGACCGATGTAGCGGCAAAACGAAGTAATGTACTGAGGAGCGCATGCCTCGTCGTACTTCTCCGCGAACTCTATACCTTCCTCCCGAGTAATTTTGTGGCCACGTATCAGTTCATTTGCGTATTCTGTACCTCTGGAGAAACCGAATTTATAGTATTTTAAAAGGAAATTAACGATCGTCCAATCTTCGTCTACCATGTTGGTTCCGAGAAGATCGCCTGTATCCTCTGGTCTCCCTCCGCGATACTTGAGACCGTAAGTTAGGGCTACGCGGGAATTTGTAATGGCCGACCAGTCTTTCCATGCTGGCCCAAGAAACAAAGTATTTATTTTGTGCTTAATTAGCTCTGGTTTTTTGGGAAATTCATAAAACAAGAGCCTACGTTCGTCACCAGCAACTTCGTGAAACCAGGAAAGATCACCACCCGCTAGCGTGTTAGAATTAACCAGATTGTTGCCATCCCAGATGGAGCCGCCGAGAGTTCCTATGTCCCCAACCTGTAGGGCGGGGTTTTCTCCCCAGAAAATTAGCGGTATTTTCCGATCTAATGCGATTCTTGGTACACCGGCGAAAAGTGCCATTTCCGTTGCCTTGCACCAATTACAAAATCGGAGGAAAGCCTCGCGGACAAGTTCTTGCGATAATCTCGGCGCAGGTCCAAGCATCAATATATCAAAGCCAAGACTTGCCAAATTGGAGAGATTATCAACTCCATTTTGGGAGATTTGCATTGGCGGATATGCAACTGACACCAATAGCGGCGTTAACCCCAGTTTTTCTCGTACCCACAAAGCCTGTCGGGTGCTATCTTTTCCACCGCTAACGCCGACGATGCTATCCCAGCGAACTTGCTTGCGACCTTTCAGTATTTTGCGAATTAGGCGCTTTAGCTCAGCGAGGCGCTTTTCGTAATTTTCATCGTGGCTCTGCGATGCAAACTCGCAGGCTGAACATATCCCATCAGAGTTAAAACGGCTCAGGGGACGTGTATCCGGACTCAGGCATTTTTGGCAATACCTCATCCATCTGTTCCCCGAGTAAGTTTAGAAGCGACTATTACATGTTCTGAACGCAATAGAGGGATTCCTTGCAAAATTGGGTATGCTAGGCCTACATCAGATGCAAAATAAACTTCCTTAGAAGGTTCGAGCCTCGAACTTGTAATCGGACAAGACCAAAAGTTGCTGCCTGCCTCTTTTTTATCATTCGAAGCCCGGGTTTTGCCGATGCATACGACTCCGCTAGGGTTTAGGGGATTTGGAGAATATTCTAACAACCGATAATCCAATACCTCTGCCCCTAAGCGTTGCGCCGTCTCGTACAAGCCCTCTATATATCCATGATTTCTCATTCGGGCTCTGGCCTGTTCGGATGCAAGTTCATAGATCGGCTCAATCAACACGACTGCCTTGCGAGCTACTCGTAAGCATTCCCTCAGTGCTTGCTCCTCTTTACCACGATTCGGCTCCAACGAATGCGAACTGTAAACGACATCGATAGAGTCATCATCTATTGGAATGTTGAGTAAATCAGCAACGAACAGTTTTGCCTTGCAGTTGTTCTTCGTCAGCCATTTCTCCCCCTCTGCAACCCGTGACCAACTCACATCGAATCCGAATGCCTTTCCTACTTTGCCAGCAAGTTCCACCAATATTCCGGCGAGTGTCGTCGCTTCGCCCACCCCTACTTCCAGAATTGAATCTCCATTGACTACCACACTCTCTAGCAAAGCAGCGAGCTGTCGACACCAGCGTCGATAATTTTCATGATTCCTGCGAGCGGCCGATACATAAGAACCCGCTTGCAAGTCATAGGCAATCAAGGTGGCAAGAAGTTCGTTCCCCTCGAGTCGTGTGTCCACCGTTCGCAGATATTCCCTGCACCATTCCATGGCATTTTCACCCTTGGAAAAAGCCTCACGCATGCCGAGAACTATTTCCGCCATTTGTTCTTTCTGGAATTTCACTTCAATTAATTCCTCTATCTATAATTGCCAGCCGAACATTAGTAGCGGAAACAAGTCTTCATTTTGTCATCGAAACAGACGCTACGAGCGCCTTTTTCCCTTGGCTTCGGCTATTCCAAAACCGCGCAATTTTTAAATAGCATTTCAGCTCTTTCCCAATCTTCAAAGGTATCAATATCCTGTACCCGATAGCGTGCTAGTTTTACTGGTGCCGAATCAATAGAGAAGATTGTTTTTCCCGGAAGCCAAGCTTCTGCTTTACCCCAATAAAATTGTCCTGCATCATGCCACGCTTCTTCAAGATCCTGAGAGCGGGTATTGAGATATTCCGGTTGGAACATTTCAACTCGTCCCTGTGAATTGATACGAATGGCTCGCTGGATAGGAAAAGGAAAACTTGTTACGGAAAAAGCGTATTCGGCTTTTGATTCCTGCAGAATTCGAAGTCCATTTTGCAAGTCTTCTGCCTGAACGAAGGGCGCGGTAGCATAAAGACAACAGACGTTCTCTGTCGGTCCAACGTTACTATTGAACCATTGAGTTGCATGTGCGATAACGGGTACTGTCGCTACATAGTCGCCAGATAGTTCAGTAGGTCTCAGGAAAGGTACCTCTGCGCCCCATTGTCGTGCGATTTCCGCAATTTCTTCATCGTCCGTGCTTACAAGAAAGTGGGCAAAACAATTGCTTTTCTTTGCGGCTTCGATTGTCCAAGCGATCATCGGTTTACCGCAAAAGTTTCGAATGTTTTTGCGCGGGATGCGCTTGCTGCCGCCTCGCGCTGGGATAACGCAGATATTCATTCTGAAAAGATGTTCCGTAGCGAATTGCTCACAATTTGCTGTTGCTCAGACGTCATTTCACTGAAGATGGGCAAACTGATCGTCTCTTGGTGGTAAAGTTCCGCCTCGGGGCAGTAACCGACAATAAATCCCATGGCTTCATAAAAAGGTTGGCGGTGAACGGGGATGTAATGGAGGTTCGCGCCTATTCCATTAGCGATCAAAAGGTTATGTACCTGACGTTGAGTTTTTCCACACTTCGATTCGCGAATCCGGATCGGATACAGGTGATAGCTGGAGTAGGTGCCCGGAAGTTGCCACGGCGATATTAAGGGAAAATCGGCGAAAGCCTCGTCGTAAATGCGGGCGATTTCATGCCGGCGAGAAACGAAATCGTCCAGGCGATGCATTTGGGATAGGCCGAGTGCTGCTTGCAGATCGGTGAGTCGGTAATTGTAACCAAGATCGATTTGTTGGTAATTCCAGATTTCAGGGTCAGGACGAATTGACATCCGATCACGACGATTGGTAATTCCATGAGTTCGGTGTCGCATCATGCGTTCCGCCAGGTCAGCATCATTTGTCGTCGCCATTCCACCCTCCCCAGTCGTGATGATTTTCACGGGATGGAAACTGAATACCGCAATGTCGCTGTGCTGGCACGAACCGACTTTGATTTGGTGATACGAAGCTCCGATAGCATGCGAGGCGTCTTCAATAATACGGAAACCATACTGCCTGCTTAGCTCGTGGATGGCGAGCATGTCGCACGGTTGCCCCGCAAAATGTACCGGAATAACGACCTTCGGGAGGCGATTATTGGCTTTCGCCTTTTCCAACTTTTCGGCGAGATAGCTGACGCTCATATTATAAGTCTGCGGATCGATGTCCACGAAATCAACTTTCGCGCCGCAGTAGATCGCGCAATTGGCGCTCGCGACAAATGTATTTGGTGACGTCCAAACCCAATCACCGGGACCTACTCCCAAAGCTAAACAAGCGATGTGTAGAGCTCCCGTCGCGCTGTTAGCAGCAACGGCATGAGATGCTCCCGTGTAGGTTGCTACCGCTTGCTCAAAGCGCGGTACGGCAGGGCCTTGCGTCAGCCAATCGGAACGTAGAACGTCCACAACCGCTTGGATGTCGTCGTCATTGATGGACTGCCGTCCGTAGGGAATCATGAAATTCTAGGGGGTAGTAGTTCTATTGTATATGTGCAAGAAAAATCATATACAAAAACTTGGGTCGACATGTTCTACAATCAGCCGTCGTATATCTTCTACGGTGAGCCAATCCGTGTTTTTACCTGAGGAATAGCGAAATTCTCTTTCTACCGGCCTCGCTTTATGGTGACTGGCGAAACGTTTCATCACCTCTTCGCGTTCATAGTCGGTGAGGGATGGTACGATAACGTACGAATCTTTCAATTCAATCGTCGAAGCGCTATCGCTTTCGGTAATCATTTCCTCGTGCAGTTTTTCGCCAGGACGAATTCCAACAACCGGTTTTTGGCAATTGGGGCCAATCGCCTCGGCGACGTCCGTGATACGATAGCTAGGAATCTTCGGAACGTAAATTTCGCCTCCCAGCGAATGTTCTAGCGCGTGCAGAACTAAGTTGACACCCTCGGTCAACGAGATGTTAAAACGTGTCATTCGGGGATCGGTAATTGGCAAGATGCCCGTGTGGCGTTTTTGTAGAAAAAACGGAATCACGCTGCCACGACTTCCTAAGACATTACCATATCGAACCACACTCAGTCGCAAGTCGCGCAGTCCCTTGACATTGTTCGCCGCGATAAAGAGTTTGTCGGAGCAGAGTTTGGTAGCGCCATATAAGTTGATCGGCGCAGCGGCCTTGTCGGTGGATAGCGCTACGACCCGCGTTACCGCCGAATCGAACACCGCTTCGATGACGTTCTGAGCACCCAAGACATTTGTCTTAATGCACTCGAAAGGATTGTATTCGGCGGCAGGAACTTGCTTCAGAGCTGCGGAATGAACTACGGTGTCGATACCCTCCAAGGCTCGCTTCAAGCGATCGCGATCGCGAACATCACCAATAAAAAACCGTATCTGTGGATACTTCGAGGCAGGAAAGGCTTCCGCCATTTCAAACTGCTTCAGTTCATCCCTAGAAAATACAACGAGTCGTTCCAGGTCCGGATAGCGCTCTAAGGCCATTTTTACAAAATGGCGACCAAAAGAGCCTGTTCCGCCGGTGACAAGTATTCGTTTCATAATTTGCAGTGATCCATTGAGATCGGTTCGGCACACGTTTCGGACTAATAAACACGGGTCACAAATCTAATACTGATGGAGTGCATTAGTTCATTGTCTTTCGCAAACTTCGTTCCTCTCGGTAGCAAAGTTCATCGAAGAGTAGCTTTTGATGAAGATAGAAAAATTGGTATCAGACTTTTTGGCAGGCAAAAGATAGTGAAGAGGCTTGATGGTGTGGTTTGCTCTCAAATTGAGTGTTACATCTATAAGGTCGGATAGGCAAAATAATCCGATCATAAAGGAGAATCTGCTTTTAAGGGCGTACTGAACTTTAAATTCGAATCTGCTCGTTTTCCTGACTGCGAGCTCCAAGCGATTTCGGCATTATCATTCGCTCTAAACCAAGAATTGATTGAGAAATTTGTGATTCGTCGCCATCGCGCGGGTATTGAAGAATTGGAAAGAGCAGCTGATTTCCATCTGTTTATTCGCATGGCTAAGTGTTTCAAAGCTAGCAGGAATCATTGCGATTATCGCAGATTGCGTTCATTGCCTCAACGGCATGGATCGTACCTAGCCACGGTTGGTGAGATTCTTTAGGTTTGTTTTGTAAGTACCAGTCACGATAATCTGATACTAAATTTCTATAAAAACTACGGTTCAGCCACAATGCGCGGCTTCGGCCCCATCGCGAGTGCCAAACCGATAGACGATGCGATCGAGGATCTTCTCTCAAACGATCCGAGATAGCTGCCAATAATGCCAAGGATGCACGGAACAATTGATACCAGATGTTTAGCCGAATGCTATTTCGCCAGTCCTGGATATTCGACAATCTCGTCGCATCATTAGCGATGCTCGCTGCCCCAAAGTTTTGTGCCTGTCTGATAAGAAAACTACGAGTGAGCCGATCGGGCGATATTACATGGGTGAATAACAAACCACCTTCGTAATACAAATTCCAATTCCAATGACGAACTGCAAGGCAGAGTTCCGTGTCCTCGCCGCAGCTTCCCGAAAATCCTGGGAGTCCAGTTGAGCCAATCGGTCGGAAACCTGTCCGAATAAGTTGTTGGAGGACTTCTGTTCTCGCTACCATCCCTGCAGTCCAGTGATTCGTCGTACTATCGAGCGGACCGGAATAATCCACCAATTGTACCGCATATTGGCCGGCCATGTCATTAAACCAAGGCGGTAGCTCAATTTCACTCTCCGCGATGCTGTTTCCACCGACAATTGCGACAGTTGGGTGGTCACGAAGAACTTCCCAAGCAATCTTTGCGTAGTTTGGATCCAGGAGATTGTCATCATCGCAAAATATCAGCGCTTTATATTTTGCGTGAAGTATTCCACTCTCTCTAGCGAATGCAACCCCTTTTCGCTCTTCGCGGATTATTCTTAATCGATGTGTATTGATTGACGCTGCCGTTGCTTTTGCGATTTCAACGGTTGAATCTATACTGCGGTTATCGACAAGAACAATTTCTATCGGCAAGTTACCGTCTGGTGGCGCAAGCCTTAGGGAATGTTCAAGGCAGCGCTTGATTCTCTTCTGCCCATTGTGGCAACAGATGACAACAGTGACCCCCGCTTGTAGATTTGTCATTTTATATTGTTCGTGAAAAAATCGTCGGGAGTTATGTTTGTCATCCCTACTGTCACTTCTGTGTTGGTTTTTCAGAGACCTTTTGCGATTGGTGTAAGCCGTCGATTACTTAACTGAAAAAATTCGTCCGATTTTCCGAAAAACTTCCTTTGAATGAGTGCTGTGTAAAGCAACTGATTCTCTCATCCACTTTTCGTTAGCCTCTTGACACTTTTCTAGATCGGCTTCCAGTGCTGCGGAGATAGCTCGGGGGCCAAGATTGGAGGGATCTGATGGATCAAACCAAAATGCCCCTTTGAGGAAGGTGTCGCGTATGTCCGACGGCGCACGAAATACAGGAATGCAACCGGCTGTAACAGCCTCCACAAACTTCTCGGTAAAGTATCCTGGTTCATTCATGTTCTCGAGGCAGACGCATACTTTATATTGGCTCATCAGTGTTCGTTTTTGGTCTGCGGGCCAATCACCTTGAATTTCACCCTTATAATTCGCCGGTGCGCCAGCAAGATTGTACCACGCCGCACGGTAGTTTTTCCAACTGCTGCGTCCAAAAAGATCGACCAGCGGATTGGTGATCAACAGATTCCTGTAGGTAATGTCACGATGCCTTCGAAAGGG
>JBIKMB010000377.1:0-3997 GCA_044359485.1 Pirellulaceae bacterium
GTTGACGCCTAACGCGTTCGTACAACCTTCCACGAAAGAATAGTCGCGATGCGTGGCCGATGCGTCAGCGTGGCGTATAGGCGATATTCGGTTTACTTTGCCTATCTTACCGCTTGTCGAAGTTGGAAGTTGCGTCCAGTTCTTGTTCACATCCTACCGTTCACATACTACTTTAGATTGACGCTGTTTTGCCGCGACATTTAATAGGCCAGTAGAAGCCTATTTTGTAGGACTTTGGATAATCTGGATTCACCGATCCGAATTTGAGATTCATCCAGAATAGGTAGGTTCGATCACCGTAAACTGTACAGTACAATTTCCTTAGGATCACAAGTTCACGTGAACGAAAAAACGTTAATTGGTTGCATTTATCTGCTTTCAAAAACATTGAGAAAAGTGGACGGTATATACCGTTTTCGGAAAATCGGACTTACAGAAAACCTTGAAAAACATTGGAATTTTTGTTAAGGTCCTGAAGTGATTCTTCCACGTCCACGGTGGACGAAAACATCAAAAAACCCATAAAAAACCAGGGAAAACGCAGGAAAACCAGGGGCCACTCTTAATCAGCGGGTTGTAGGTTCGAGTCCTACGAGGGGCATTACGTTCACATCTGTAAGGATGCACAGGCCCTCATTTCCCTGGGAAAATGGCCTGTTCTCAGTTGGCTGAGGTGTACAGATTTCGTCAGTAGTGAACGGTATAGGGGCACCTACGGGGGAACCAAAATGACCCCTGTAAAGCAGTGAACGAGCCCAATGGTCCTCGGTCACCTGCAAATAGTGCTTTTCTGCCACCTTTGTGGAATGCCCTAACCAGGCGTCGATCACATGGGAGGGGAATTGCTCCTGCAAATCCGTCCGGCAGCTCGACCGGAGGTTGTGAAAGAGTTTCGGCCAGGGCGTCAGCCCCGCCGCAATAACGAGCCTCCTAAAGTGGGTGAACAAGTTCTGCCCATTCCGGTAATCGGTAATTACATACCCCCCTGAACCTACGTATTCTTTACGCGCCTCCAGAAGGAATTCTCGAACGTGCGGAAAGAGTGGCCAGAACCGAAGGCCGGTCTTCGAAGAGTCAATTCGAATCCTGCCACGCGCAAAATCGACGTCGCTCCACTTCAGGCCCAGCACCTCGCTCGGTGATCGCATGCCACAGAATCGCGATAGGACGAAAATGCACTTCCAACTCATGCTCGGCAGCGACTTGAGGAGCTTCGCGCTCGTTTCTGCATTCACATAGAACATGCGATCCGGGTTCGCTTCACTCATCCCTTTGATGTCTGCAAAAGGATTGGAATCCAGCAAGCGATCGCGCATGGCTTCTTTGAACATCTGCTTGGCGCGTTTGATATGCTTCGAGACGGTAGCCTGGGCCAGGTTCTGCTCGGATACCCGATACCCGTGGGCTAGCTGGAGCGATGGTCAACCGCACTGGGCCAAAGCTCGTCGGGACTTTACCTGCTCGCTCGAAGCCTTTCGGCGAGCGTTGTTTACCTATGCCAAACGTCATGGACTGGAAGTCACCACGCGGAGTGATCGAGCGACCAACCGCGTGTGGTTTCAGTTTCAGCCACCGAGCAAGTCTTAGATCTTTATTTCCAACATCGAGAAAGGGACCAGATGTTAGTACTAACCCGTGGAGAAGGTGAATCGATTGCCATCGGACCGGACATCGTCATTACCGTTTGCCGAGTTCGCGAGAACCGTGTTCGAATCGGCCTGACCGTTCCGGACGATGTGCGGGTCTTGCGATCGGAAATCGTGGGTGACCAGCCGATTCAACCTCGCATTCCGCCTCGAAAGGAGCGACCCCATGTCGCTAAGTCTGATCATTGATATTGAAACCGGGCCACTAGCCGACGATCGGCTGTTGGAACTCTGGAGCTCACCCTCATTCTCGATGGAGAGTCGCAGGACTTCTCTTTTACTTGGGAAGAAGCACTCTTGGAGTCGTTTGTGTATTCGAAGGACAAAGGGCCCGATGGGCAACCACTGCTGAAAGACAACTACGCCACGCCGCGTCGTCGTATGCAGATGCTCTGGGCTCGCGTTGTTTCGGATGCTGTCCGCGCGATCATGCCGGGCGTCAATCAAGGTCGCTACACTCCCGAAGATCTCGAAGCCGAAGTGTTGCCTGCGATTGAAGTGACTGCGGAACCGAAGAAGCGTGCTCGGTGTGCAACTAAAGCCGAGTTCACAACCAAAGAAGATAAGCCTCTACCTGTCAGCCAACCACCGTTTGAAGAAGTGGAAGAGGCTGAAGTCTTCGTCGGTACCACACCGTCCCCTGAAGTGATTCAAGGTGCACAGGAAGCCGCCTTACTGGCTGAGCTCGGTCAAGAAGCGAAGCCCAAGACGGAAACCAAGAGCTCGGTCCATGCTCCCTGTAGTGATGGCCAAGAACACGAGATCGGGTGAGGTACCGCTCGTCCCCAGCATCTCCATTACCATGCAAAATGGTGTGCTTAATGCGATGAAGGAAAGAGTTACCCTGAATCATTTGGTGACGATTGATAGTTGGGTGGATGGAGCACACGCTAAGAAATTCGAGCCCTCCAGTAAACACAACAGAAAACTCATTGCATTGAAAAATGGTCTTTTCGATCTGCAAGCGTTTCTCGATGGCAAGGGACTCGATGAGGTTTTTGTACCTCACACACCGCATTGGTTCTCTTTGACCGTCTTGCCGTATGAGTTTGATCCGGAAGCTCCTAATCCTTCGAACTTTCTAAACGCCCTTTAGTTAGCCTTGGAAAATGATCAACAACGAATCGATTTGCTACAGGAATGGATGGGGTATCTCCTCTTTCCGGGCAACCCGTTTCAAAAATTCTTGGCATTTGAGGGAGACGGTGGGAATGGTAAGTCGGCGTTTCTGGCTGTCATCACCGCTTTGCTTGGATTTCAGAATTGTTCGTACGTTCCGATGGAGTTATTCGGCGATCGATTCGCCAAGACAGCCACCATAGGTAAGCTGGTCCATATTTCCTCCGACGTGGGCCACTTGGAGCGCACAGAAGAAGGCCTCTTAAAATCGTTTGTTGGTGGCGATACGATCTTCTTCGACCGCAAGAACCGCGAACCGTTATCGATGGTGCCTACTGCTAAGCTCCTGATGGCTTGGAACCAACGTCCACAAATCTCCGACCGCAGTAATGGCGTGTGGCGCCGGCTCGTGTTGATACCCTGGCTCTATACGATTCCCGAGGAGAGGATCATTCGTGGTATGGATCAATGGAGCTACTGGTCTCAATCGGGTGAGATGCCAGGGATCTTTCTCTGGGCTCTCCAGGGATTGTTGCGGTTGATGCGAAACGGACGTTTCACTCAATCCGAAAAGTCCCGTGAAGCAAGTGAAACCTACCAGATCGAACAAAATTCGGCGCGTGCATTTCTCACCGAATGTGTGGAGCTGGGACGTGAGGCAGAAATCATTGGGACTCGAGAGCTTTATTCAAGTTATCGAGAGTGGGCAGAGTTAGAAGGCAGGAAACCGTTATCCAATACCCAGTTCACCAGAGAGGTTCAACGAGTGTTTCCAACCGCATCGCGGTTCAAATCTACCATTCGAAGCGATCGATGCTGGAAGTGGACTGGCATCCGCCTAACTATAGAAGATTTGACTGGAACACCTAGTTCCAATCAAAGTTTCTAATGATCGTGCGTTGTCGTTCATTAAGTTTGGGACATTTTGAGCGAGTGTTTGGTAATGCTATTCGAGGGAGAAGGACACAGGTGGACACAAACGGACACCTGCTCGCCTCATTTTCCCTTAGTTTTTGGCTATGTGTCCTTGGTGTCCAAGGTGTCCAGGAATAATCGAGTTGCATATTACAAAAGGAGCGAACAAACAGCTTTGAATCATAGCAGATAAGAATAGAAGAATTTCGACGCGGACACGCGGACACACGGACGCAAGCGGGTGACGGTCCTAACAACAAAGTCAACCGAATAAAAAAGCTGAAGCCACTCATGACTACAGAAGACCGTTATTGAAG
>JBIKMB010000378.1:0-3982 GCA_044359485.1 Pirellulaceae bacterium
GATGACGCGTTGGTCAATTGGTGTCCTGCCTTGGGAACTGTGCTTGCCAATGAAGAAGTGATCGATGGGAAGAGCGAGCGGGGCAATCATCCGGTGCAGCGCATTCCGCTGCGGCAATGGATGTTGTGAATTACCGCGTATGCGGATCGATTGCTGGGTGACTTGGACGGACTGGATTGGTCGCCTAGCATCAAAAAACTTCAATCGGATTGGATTGGTCGCAGTCAGGGAGCGGAGGTCGATTTTTACATCGGATCGGACTCCAACTTTCAGGCGTGGAAATCAACGCGTGCCCAAACCGGTTTTCCTGAAACAATTCCTGATGATGTGTTGCGAATCTACACCACTCGCCCCGACACTCTTTACGGCGCGACTTATATGGTGATTGCTCCTGAGCATAAGCTTGTATCGGCACTTACTACGGCGGATCAAAAGAGTGCTGTTCAACGCTATTGCCAGGCTGCCTCATTTAAGAGCGACCGCGAGCGAACCGAGGGTGAAAAGAAAAAGACGGGAGTCTTTACGGGGAGTTATGCGATCAATCCGATCAATGGGTTGCCGATTCCGGTTTGGATCGCCGATTATGTGTTGGCAAGTTATGGCACCGGCGCGATCATGGCGGTGCCGGCCCATGATGAACGCGACTTTGAATTTGCCAAACAATTTTCATTGGATATCAAACTTGTCGTTGCACCGAAAGCATCATCGGAAGACAACTCAGAACATCAACTAGCAAGCCAAACTCGAGATGCAGCGGTTGTTGAAAACGCTACCGCTTGCTTCGCCGAGTATGGCATCGCCATCCATAGTGGTCCGTATAACGGCTTGGAAACAAGCGAGTTTAAGGCTCGTATCACCGGCGATCTTGCGGCAGCGGGATTAGGGCGTGAAGCGATCAATTACAAACTTCGCGATTGGCTCTTCAGTCGTCAACGATTTTGGGGGGAACCATTCCCAATCTTATTGGAACTAGGGGACGATGGTCTTCCCAATGGACGCGTGAGAGCGGTGCCGGTGGAAAATTTACCCGTCGACCTCCCACATCTTGAAGACTACAAACCGCACGGCAAACCGGAACCACCACTGGGCAAAGCGGATCGATCTTGGCTGTACGTTGAATTGGATGGGAAACGTTATCGTCGTGAAACGAACACCATGCCTCAATGGGCTGGTTCGTGCTGGTACTATCTCAGGTTTATCGATCCACGGAACGATCGCGCGCTGATCGATCCAGAAAAAGAAAAAGCATGGATGCCCGTGGACCTTTATGTGGGGGGTGCCGAACATGCCGTTTTGCATCTACTGTACGCGCGGTTTTGGCACAAAGTGCTTTATGATCGCGGCTACGTTAGCACGATCGAACCATTTCAAAAGCTGATCAATCAAGGCATGATCTTGGGAGAAATCGAATTCCATGCCATGAAATCGGAAAGTGGCAGGTGGGTCAGCTTCCAAAATGCGTTGGAAAATGAAGATGGATCCTACTCCGATCCTGCCACGAAAGAAAAGTGTTTTGTCACCAAAGTTAGCGAAGAGGAAGTTGTAAAGTCGGGCGACGTCTTCGTTCTTAAAGATGCGCCGGATATCCGCGTGGACAGCCGCTCTCACAAAATGTCCAAAGCTCGAGGTAACGTTGTCAATCCAGACGATATCGTGAAGGAGTATGGTGCCGATTCACTCAGACTCTACGAGATGTTTATGGGCCCGCTTGAGGCGACCAAACCGTGGAGCATGCAGGGTGTAGCGGGAGTGCGTAACTTTCTGGACCGCGTGTGGCGCATGATTGTCGATTTCCGCGCGGAAGAAATTCAGCTGACTGAGCAGATCGTCGATACTCCGGCAACTCCAGAACAAAATCGAGTGCTCCATCGAACGATTGAGGCGGTGACCAGGGACATTGAATCCCTCAGTTTCAATACGGCGATAGCCCGTATGATGGAGTTCGTCAACTTCTTTACGAAGGAAGTGCAGCGCCCACGTCAAACGATGAGTCAATTTATTTTGTTATTGTCTCCGTTGGCGCCGCACATTGCAGAAGAACTTTGGCAATTGCTTGGCAACAAGCAGTCGCTCGCTTATGAACCTTGGCCTAAGTTCGACCCTGCGTTGCTCGTGTTGAGTGAAATCGAGATTCCCGTTCAGATCAACGGCAAAGTCCGAGGGAAAATCAGTGTTCCGGCTGATCTTGACTCGGAAGGTCTCCAAGAAGCGGCTTTGAAAAATGAAAAGATTGCGGAAATGATGGCTGGAAAGGAAATCGTCAAAAAAATCATTGTTCCAGGTCGCTTGGTGAACTTTGTGATCAAGTAAGGTTGACGGTGAAAAACGAATTGACTCCCACCCACCTGGAAGATCAACAACAGCGTCTTCGATGCTTGATCGTGGTGTGCACCTACAACGAACGAGATAATTTGCCCTCCTTGATCGAGGCCATAAACCAACATGCTCCGGAAGCGGACATTTTGGTGGTGGACGACAATTCGCCCGATGGCACCGGTACGTGGGCGATCGCGCAATGCGCACACAATCCTCGGTTAAAAGTTTTGCAACGCTCCGGAAAACTCGGTTTGGGAAGCGCGATACGCACCGGCTTAAAATATGGACTGGACAACAACTACGATCGCATTGTGAACTTGGATGCGGATCTTAGCCATGATCCGGCAACCATTCCGGCGCTTCTCGAGAAAACCACACGATTAGAGAAACCATGGGATGTGGCCATTGGCTCAAGATATGTGGCGGGGGGTAAGATTTCTGGTTTATCTTATCTCCGGCGCTGCATGAGCCGCGCGATTAATGCTTATGCCCGCTTACTTCTTGGGCTCAAGGTGGGCGACTGGAGCAGCTCCTTTCGCGTTTATAATACACGGAGTCTTCAGCAGTTGAAGTGGGACGAACTTGTGTGCGATGGTTATGGTTCTCTGCAAGAGCTATTGTGGAATCTGCATGTAAGCGGCGCAGCCATCGGTGAAGTCCCCATACATTACATCAATCGTCGACACGGTAAATCGAAAATTTCTTGGCAAGATGCGCAGGGGGCTTTGTTCACTCTGCATCGACTGGCCTTGAAGCGGAGATTTGCCCCAAAATAGCGTTCTCGAATAATTCATGCTCAGCCCGTAAGATCGCGTGAAATCTGATACGATCAGAATAAGAGCGAGCGGCGTTGTTGATCGCGAGCCGTTCGTTATCGACTTTCTCCGTTGATTCCTTTTCTTTTTTCGATTGGACTCCAACTATGAAACCTTCCAACACGCATACATTAGGATTTATTGGTGGGGGTCAGATGGCGACAGCCCTGTCGACCGGAGCAGTGCACTCCGGTTTGGTTGCGGAAGAGAGGCTGGTGTTTTTCGATACCTCTCTCGAGGCGCAGGCAAAGCTGCGAGAAAAGTTTCCCGCTGCGAAAATCGCACATCATTTGAATGAGCTCTGCTCCTCATGCGACTCAATCGTGCTTGCCGTCAAGCCTCAAGTGCTTGTAAAGATCGCGAATGAAATATCTCGCGCTCTGTGTCCCAAGAATTTGATTATCTCAGTCGCGGCGGGGATCTCGCTGGCGAAACTCGAGACTCTGTTGGGTTCACCCAGAATTGTTCGAGTCATGCCCAATACGCCATGCCAAGTGCAAGCGGGAGCAAGCGGCATCGCCGCTTTGCCCGGAGCGACCGCCGAAGACCGAAATTGGGTCGAACATTTAATGGCTTCTGTTGGCACAGTGCATCATGTTGACGATGATCTGTTGCATGCCGTAACGGGCGTTTCGGGTTCCGGTCCAGCATATGCGTTTCTGGTGATCGAAGCACTTGCTGATGGCGGAGTGGCTGTGGGGCTTCCGAGAAAGATCGCCCTACAGTTGGCAGCCCAAACGTTATTGGGAGCAGCGACGATGGTCCTGAAGACGGGTGAACATCCCGGCGAACTAAAGGATCGAGTCGCAAGTCCCGGTGGGACGACGATCGCCGCGATTGCGGAACTGGAA
>JBIKMB010000379.1:0-3971 GCA_044359485.1 Pirellulaceae bacterium
CGTTCCTCTCAGTTTATTGAGTTTTGCCCTGCTGTTCTCCTCAGGCTGCGACAGCGGCCCCTCCTTAGTGCAAGCTCAAGGCAAAATCATGGTCGATGGCACACCAGCTAAAGGTGCTGTTCTTCTGTTTCATCCCACGGGTGGAACTGGCACCAATGTCACCTCAGCCCAAGCCAAAGAAGATGGTACATTCACCCTCACCACCGACACCAAGCCTGGGATTCCCGCCGGTAGCTATACGGTGACCGTCACTTGGCCCGATCCTGCTCACAAAGTTTCTGAACGAGACAAAATGATGGGGTTGGCAGAACCCGGAAAAGATCTCTTGAATGGTCGCTATGTCTCCAAAGACCGTTCAGGTATCAAAATCGAAATTAGCTCCGGCACCACTTCGATCGCTCCCATCGAATTAAAGTCGAAGTAATTTCTTTGATAACAAAAATAAACCAAGGGTAGATCTTCTCCAAGATCTACCCTTTTCTATTTGCGGCCCCCTTCGGCTTGCGGCCCACTCGGCTTGTGGTAAACCCGAGTCCCCGCGATGAAAGTATCGCAAAAAACTGAATACGAAATGAACCGCAAAAGCACCTTTCTTGCCATCCATTTTCCCCGAATCGAACGCTATTTCCGTCTCTCCACTTTGACAGTCTTATTGCCTACCATCTCAATCGCATCGACCGAACCAATTTCCAAGACAGAAACCCCATTCTCTCCCCGTCGACTGCGAAACATGCAACCAGAAATCAAGCAATCTTCACAGCCACGCAAAGATAATCCAATCGCTCCGTGATTGAGAATCGAACAACCTTGCAAATTCATTCCCAAACATCTCTCCATTTGGATAGCCCCATTCTCTGCAGATACTCCATTGATCAGCAATCCCTGCAGCACGCAATCGCGACACTCTCGAAATAGGAGCACATCCTGACTATCCTTCGCCTTTGTCTTGTAATAAGGGGGATTCCGGTCGAATACGTTCTCACCCAACACAATACTTTCCGATTTTTCCACCAATACATGCTGCTGATGCCCCTCACCGAACGTGTTCCCCGTGATGGTTACCCCACGAGCATTTTTGAGCCATACATTTTTTTGCGCGTCCGTCAAAATATTGTCCGCAATCGTAAGATGCCCCCATCGCGGCGACTCTTCTGTCGTATCCGTTTCGCTTCCCACAAAAACGATATTGGCTGAATCAGTCACGCCCGCCGTATGCTGAACCGTACAACCCGTAACAGCGATTTCAGCCCCTGAGCCCTGGACGTTTTCGACCCAAATATTTGCTCGATATTTGCCTTCTTCGGACATATTCGCTTCCAAGTCGCAACCCGTAATATGCACATTGCGCACATCGCCACCCGCGATCACCACGCCACCCAGTTGGTTGTAACTTATATGTGATCCCGTAATGTTCGATTGATGCAAATTAACCTGATCATAAAAGATGCCGATGCCACGGTTGTTATAGATATGAACTTGATCGATGGAGATATTTCGATTGCGTTTAAGCAAATGAATTCCATGCCTCATTTCACGAATCAGCAATTGCGTTAGCGTCAATTGCATGGTCCCTTCCGCAGAAATCGCATCCGCTTGCGGATTGGAGGCTGTAAACTCGATGCCGCGAACGACAGGCATCCGTTCTTTCTCCCAAACTTTCTCCGCCACAGTACTGGGATCGGCCGTGCCTGCATGTGAGCCGATAAAGTGCAGCGCGGGACCTTCCCCTTTCATCTCAATCCGAGCAGTTCCATCGCTGATAAAACTGATCGGACCAACCTTGGCCAAGTCAATCATCAAACTTTTCTTGACTCGATAAGTCCCACTGTGAAAATAGATCCTTCCACCCTTCTCGATCGCTTGTTCGATCGCGACCGTATCATCTCCCTCGGATGAAGGCGTCAAATCAGAATCGGCCCTAACTCCAATCGCTGCCATCGCCACCAGCCAAAATCCAAACAAAATGCGCACGATCATAACAACCTCGATATCAATCCCTGAGAACGCTCCAACCCGCTGATAAAAATTCATTCTCCCTGACCTAAAGAATAACCAGGAAGTCCATCAAACTGATACAAATTCTCGGTTTTGATAATGTCGATCCCAAGCGAACTTAGTTGGGTCATTAACCTCAACACCGCACTATATTCTACCGATGCACCACTCGCCTTAAAGCGGCAACGCCAATGATCAGTACAAAATGTATCCGCCAACCCATCGGGATACACCTTCACGCCACGATTTGTAATCAAGCTCAGCTTTAAATCCGCGTCTTCGACAGCCAGTAATTTTTTAGCTAAAACATTCGGATCACGATTCGATTGATCCCAATCGACAAAAAGATCAACTCCCACAAGCGATTTGTAAGATGGAACTTTCTTGTAGCTCACCTTGATTGGATGCGCATGATAGACAACCGGTTCCAATACTTTTGGCTTCGCCCCTAAACGTTCAATGATTGCCTCGGCGAAAGCTTGAGTCCCTACTTTTTGCTGACTTAACGATTCTCGATACATATCCGGAGTATGTAGGCCATCTTCGATCGTACACAGCCAAGCATTCTTGATCCTCTCGGCATATTCGGCTAGACCAATATGAACCAACATTTGAGTTGCGGCGATCAATAGACCGGATGGATTCGCGATACCCCGGCCGGCGATATCGGGCGCTGAACCATGCACCGCCTCAAACATCGATACGTTTTCCCCGACGTTTGCCAATGACGCAAAACCGATTGAACCAGCGATTTGCGCGGCAATATCCGACAGAATATCGCCATACAAATTTAGCGTGACAATCACGTCAAAGATTTCTGGACTGGCTGCCAGACGCGCAGCTCCGATATCGATGATGTAATGATCCGCTTTGATATCGGGATATTCGCGCGATACTTCGTCGAAAATTTGATGAAACAGTCCATCGCTAAGTTTCATGATGTTGTCTTTCGTCATGCAACTCACTTTCTTCCGCCCGTAGGCACGTGCGTATTCGAAAGCATAACGAATGATCTTCTCACATCCTGGCCGTGATACGATTTTTAAAATTTTACAAACCTCATTGGTTTGTCGATGCTCGATCCCAGCGTACAGATCCTCTTCGTTCTCTCTGACGATCACTAAATTCATGCCCGGATGAGGCGATGAGATACACGGTGCATAAGCCTTGCAAGGACGTACATTCGCGAACAGATTGAGCGTCTTTCGAATGGTAACGTTAACGCTTTTAAAACCTTTACCCTGCGGCGTGGTGATAGGCCCCTTGAGAAGAACGCCGTGCTTTCGAATTAAATCCCACGCGTCCGCTGGGATTCCCGAAGAATTCCCTTTTTCATAAACCGCTTGTCCAAGAACCAGTGAATCCCATGATATTGGGGTCTTCGCGGCTCAAATAATCTTTAGAGTCGCCTCCATGATCTCGGGCCCAACCCCATCCCCTTCCGCAACCACAATGTGACGGTTCATAGATACTCTCTCCTGTGTGATAACGAACATTGCTCTGCCGAGATCTGCAATCCCATGCCTATCAAGCTTCTTGCCCACTTCGACTCGCAAAGGCTTGCGCAACTTCAAAAACCCAGCCTCGGTTTGCAACCATCGGAATTGTTATACCACACAAGTTCCAGCCAATCGCTGTCGTCTTATTAACTCATAAAATTGCGGCACAGAAAATGGGGAAACTGATCCATTGCAAGATCCTGAGAGGAGGCACGTTAAGTTCTGTTTTTCCTCGCTCTCGCATATCTTAATCCATGAAACTAAAAACGCTTGATACCTCAATCCATGATCATCACATAGCAGACTTTGCCCTATTGTAAAAACCCACCCTCTGACTCCTGAGCATTCCCATCGAACCGTGGCTTTTTCTAACATTCCCAACATTCCCGCTTTTCGCGGTTGGCTCGACACCAAATTCCCGGATAGAATAAAGAGATCCCACCACGAAATGGATTTTTCCAATGGCCTTGCTTACCC
>JBIKMB010000443.1:0-3939 GCA_044359485.1 Pirellulaceae bacterium
CATCGGCACGATCGAACGAGGGGAAATGGTCGTTAATGCAACAGCCAACCAATCCTTCACCGCATCAAACCCCGTTGGAAACGATATCCTCACCGGACCGTACCAACTGGAAATTCGAGGTGGAAGTTCTCGCGGTATCTCGATCGATACCACAACCCCATCGTTCTTGTACACTGAAATCTATGAACCCAACGAGCGATCGGCTCCTGGAACCTCGATCACCTTTAACAGCGCTCTATCGCTGATCGATGGATCGACCTTTAGCTTGAGCGATGGCATCAACACGGTAGTCTTTGAGTTCGAAGATGAAGTGCTCGGCAATGGAGTCACCGCGGGTCGAATTCCAGTTCGCTACAACCCGATGTTCAATAGCGTGACCAACACCAACTCGGCGGAAACCGCTCAGATCATCGCGGCTCGCATTCGCGATTTGATCAACGGTCCGTTGGTACAGAGCTTGATTAAAGTCACCGCGAATTTGTCGAATGGTGATGCGATCGGTGCGACCAGCAACCGTGTTGACCTGTTCGGAACGGCTACTGCTGTTGTTCCCGCTTCGGTTGGAACCGTGGTAGTGACAACCGACAAGGGCGATCAAAATCGCGAGCGTGATCAAGGTCAAGTCGTCATTCAGAACAGCCGTATTACAGACTCATCGAGCTTCGGTATCGATATCGATACCAGTGCCCGATCAGCTAATACGAACGCATCCAATCCTGGTACTACCCGCAACACGGTTGTGCGAAACAGCCTGCGTCAGATTCCGGGTGTGGTGGTGATGAACAACGAATTGGTTGGCAACACCTCTGGTGGCGTGCGAATGCAGGGAACACCAAGCTTGGGACTCGGTGGACAACCGGAAGCTTCGATCCCAGTGGCCCGTGTGTTGAACAATACCATCATCGGTGGCCGAATTACGGCACCTTCGGCTCCAGCAAGTGCGACCTTCGGCGGCCAATTTTTCGCTCAAGGTTCCGTCGCCTTCGCTGATGCGGTAACCAGCTACGATCCGAATTTTAGCGGTGGTCCACTACCTATCAACAGTTTGCAAGTTCCTTCGGCCGCTCTCGGCATTCCCGATTATGTGGGAGTCGGAGAGCCTGTAGGCAACGACCGAGTTGTTAGCTTGGGTAATGGCGGCCGCTTGGTACTGCAGTTCACCAACAACCGACTCACCGGTTCTGGTGACTCCAAGCCTGACTTGATGGTTTTCGAAGTTGGCGATGCTGAGTTGATGACGGTCGAAGTCAGCACCGATGGCACCTCGTTCACCAATGTTGGATTGGTCAGCGGCGCGTTCCCAACGGTGGACTTGGATCTCTATGGCTTCACCCCTGCGAGCCGATTGCAATATGTTCGCTTGACCGACGTTGTCACCAACGGCGCCAACACCGGTAACTCGGTTGGTGCCGATATCGATGCGGTGGGTGCGATCAGTTCGGTACAACTCGATCAGTTCACGCCAGGCGGAACAGGTATCTCGGTGAACTTCAATGTTAGCCCCACGCTTTTGAACAACGTGTTGGTAAACAATAATAACGGTATCGCATTCGTCTCGGGAACACCGACCGATACGGTGATCGGTGGTACGGTCTATCAGTTGAACACCAACAACGTCAGTGGTTCGACCAATCTGGGTCAGTTCCCAACGGTCGTCACCGCCAGCACACCGATGTTCGTCAATCCGGGCACACGCAACTTCTACCCAGCTCCTAACTCGCCGCTGATCGACACCGCTGTCGATTCGCTGCAAGATCGTCCTAACATGGTTGCGGTGAAAGAAGGCATGGGAATCCCTGCCTCTCCGGTGCTCGCTCCGGACTATGATCGAAACGGCTTGTTGCGAGTGAACTCTTCTTCAGGCGGTGGTGTCGGCAACAACGTCTTCAAGGATCGAGGTTCGCTGGACCGCGCCGATTCGGTGCGACCAAACGTCACCTTGCTCAATCCGCTGGATAACGATGCTGCCGGTTTAGACTCCAACCGCGAAACAACGGTCGTCGAACTGACCAATATCACCATGAACTACTTCGACATTCAATTGTACGACGGTAGCGGCTTGGCTGATGGCAACCGCGGTTCGAACATCGATGACAGCACCGTGACCAATCGCTCTTTCGTGGTTTATAAAGATCGGGCACCACTGGTTGAAGGTATCGATTACCGCTTCGGATATGACACCACCAACAATGTGATTCGTTTGACGCCTTTGGCAGGTGTTTGGGAACTCGACGCGGTTTATCAAGTTCGCTTTCTGAATAGCAGCCAGAACGTTCTCCAAGCACAACCAGCGGCTTCCTACTCCGATGCTACCAAGATTCAAATTCTCGGTAACGATGGATCCTCCAAGACGCTCGAAATCGATATGGGTCTAATCCTGACGATCCCGTCGAACAGTGGGTTGACCGCCGCAATCAACGATGGCGAAACCGTTGTACTAGATGACGGCAATCGTCGCTTGACATTCGAATTCGATTCCAACAATTCGATTTCGAGTGGCAATATCCGCGTAGCTTTCAACAGCAGCAGCACCGCTCAAGACGTGGCTCAATCGCTGATCAATGCGATCACCGCCAATGGCATGGCCTTCACACCGATCGCGATCGGTGCAGGTCGCGTTCAACTGCACAGCGCTAATCCATCCTCGGCATCGACCACCGGATCGGTTACCTTCAGTGGTGCAACCGGTGTCACGCCAAACTTTGGTTTGCGAATTCCACTGGCCGGTGGTGTACCCGTCGGCTTGGATGATGGGGAAACGTTTGTCATCAGTCGTGGAACACAAAGCGTTACCTTCGAACTCGACTCAAACAATTCTGTTGCTTCTGGAAACCGCGCCGTTCGATTGGCGGTTGGACAGTCGGCTTCAAGTCTCGGTGCCGCTTTGGTGGGTGCAATTGCCAATGCGGGACTCGGCTTGAATCCCGTCTACACCGGTTCCGGTTTGGTCGAACTCGGCAGCCAGTCCGATACGGTTCTCAATTTGACGTTGACCGACTTGCGACAAGCGGGTCAAGCAGGTGTTGCAGGTTCGATTCGCGTTCCGCTCAACGCGACCTCCTCCAACGATGCAATGGCCGTCGCCGGTATTCTGGCTGGTGCCATCAACACCGCCGCAATCACTGGGGTTTCGGCAATCGCCATCGGCAGCGATGTACTCATCCAAGGCTCCGCTGGTGTTGTCGGAAGCAGCACGGTTGTCGCCAATCCGATCCGGGATCTCGCCGGCAATACGTTGAGCTCCAACCAGACCACGGGCGAAACCACCTTGACGATTTTCCTCGGCCAAGGTTTTGATTATGGCGATGCACCCGATCCAACCTACGCAACCCGCGGCGACAGCAACGGAGCACGCCATACGGTCGTCACCGGCTACAGCTTGGGCAATTTGATCAACGCAGATGCTGATGCTCGACTGGTTGATGCCGATAATGATGACGGTGTCTCGATTTCCGCTCTCCCCGGTAGCGGTTTCACCCTGCCGACCGCAGGCTTCGAAACACGCATCATTGTGAACGCTCAAGGTATCACTGCCGGCCGCCCTGGTGTGCTGAACGCTTGGATGGACCTGAACCGTAATGGTACCTTCGACAGCACCGAAAGGATTTTCAACAACGTCAGCTTGGTCAACGGAGCCAACACGTTCACGATCCGGATTCCAAGCACCGCTTCCGTTGGAGAAACCTGGGCTCGCTTCCGAATGAGCAGCACCGGTACAGCCGATCCGTTCGGTGCAGCGATCGACGGTGAAGTGGAAGATTATCGCTTGACCATTTCCGCCAACCCTTATCAAAACACCACCAACCGTTTTGATGTCAGCGGCGATGGAGCGGTGTCGGCCATCGATGCCCTGCAACTGATCAATTTCCTGAATCGCCACGGAAGCCAGCCCTTGCCACTTCCGAACCCGCTTCCTATAGGCATGACTCCACCTCGGTT
>JBIKMB010000154.1:0-13407 GCA_044359485.1 Pirellulaceae bacterium
GAATGGGGAAATTTTATTTTACACTCGCCCAGAACTATCGTGTGTGCGATGCCATAAGGTTGGAAGTAAGGGTGGTGAAGTCGGTCCGAATTTAACGGGTATAGCTAAAGAAAAGGATCGGCGTTATCTGTTGGAATCTATCCTGATGCCCGATGCAACGCTGGCCAAAAACTTTGAAACTGCCATCGTGTTAACCGAGGACGGTGAGATTTTCATCGGGATCGTAAAGTCTGAAAACGACGAGGGCATCGAGTTGGTTTTAGCAGATGGCAAATCGGTAAAATTAGCGAAAACGGAAATCAGTGAGCGTCGCAAAGGAAAATCGTCAATGCCCCTTGATCTCTATAAGTATCTTTCGGATAGAGAATTGCGTGATTTGGTCGCTTTTCTGGCTAGTCTCGATGGAAATCAGAAGGCTGAAAAGAGCGAAACCGGCCATGGTCTTTAATTGAGAATCACGGCCAAATTATGTATACTTAAGCAGTGGTGGAAGGGCTTTTCCACCCCTTCGCCCCCGTGTTCCGATTCCCACCTCGATGATTCGCGTCCAGCTAATCAGGAGACGCTGATGTTCCCCGAAAAACCGCGTTGGCATTTTGCTTCTCTTTGTTTTTGGCTACTGTGCGTCATGTTTTCATCGACGCCGCTGTACGCTGAGGATTTAAAACCGGTCGACTTCAATCGAGATATTCGTCCAATACTTTCCGATAAGTGCTTTGCCTGTCATGGATTTGATCCAGGCCATCGTCAAGCCGAGTTGAGATTGGATGTTCCGGAAGGGGCTTTGGATGCTTCCCGGTCACCGCTGGCAATTGCACCTGGCGATGTCAGCAAGAGTGAAGTATGGACGCGTATCACCACGAAAGATCCAGACACTGTAATGCCTCCACCCGATAGCCGCAAGGAACTCACGGATGCTGAAAGGGCGTTGATCAAACGCTGGATCGAAGAGGGGGCAAAGTATGCCAAGCACTGGTCCTTCGAAGCACCTCAACCGTTGGCCGTCCCTTCAACCACGCAAACCGGTGGCAATGAGATCGATGCGTTTCTCGACCAAAAACTCGCGGAACAGAAACTGCCCGTAAATGCTCGCGCTCCGAAAGAAGTTCTCATTCGGCGTTTGTCATTTGCCCTGACCGGTTTGCCACCATCGGCCAGCGATGTAAAAACGTTTCTCGAAGATAATAGCGATGGAGCTTATGCGAAATTGGTAGAAAAGTATCTCGACAGCCCGCGTTTCGGAGAAGAAATGGCTCGCCATTGGCTCGATGTGGCCCGCTACGCTGATACCCATGGTATGCATCTGGATAACGAACGCCAAACATGGGCATATCGCGATTGGGTCGTCCGAGCGTTCAATCAAAATCTTCCCTTCGATCAGTTTACGATTTCACAGTTGGCCGGTGACTTGCTCCCAGAACCGACCGAAGATCAACTCATCGCCACTGGTTTCAATCGTTGCAACGTGACCACCAGCGAAGGTGGTTCGATCAACGATGAATTGCTGTACCGATACGCGGTTGATAGGACCAGCACAACGATTTCTGCCTGGATGGGGCTAACAGGAGGCTGTGCTGTTTGTCACGACCATAAATTTGACCCGATCAGCCAACGCGAATTCTATCAGATGTACGCGTTCTTCAATTCGGCTGCCGATCCAGGCTTCGACGGCAATGCGTTGTTGACTCAACCTGTGCTCAAATTGAGCATGCCCGAAGTGCGAAATCAACAATCCGCAATCGATGAGAAACTAGCAGCTATTCAAAAACAAATCGATGAAAAAGCGGCCACCGTTGCCTACCAAGACCCCGCGACCGCAGAGCCTAAACCCGAAGTGATGACGATCGAAAATGTCTGGATGGAGGATGAGTTCCCCGCTACCGGTCGCGCTTACGCATCCCCTGGTGCTCCAACGCAATACGTCGAAAATTTGGAAGGTGGTGCCGTCTTTAGTGGCAAAAAAGCCGTCAAGCGAACCGATGCCGGTTTGGCACAAGATGTTTGGGATCAGGCCAAAGAACCGCTGGTCGTCCCCCAAGGGGGCAAATTTTTCGCGTATGCCTGGTTAGACCCAGCGAATCCACCCAAGTCGATCATGTTGCAGTATCATCGCAGCGGTTGGCAGCATCGCGCCGTATGGGGCGATTATGAAGCCATCCCATGGGGAGCAGCCAACACAACAGAACGCGTCAACATGGGCGCCTTGCCTGAAGTCGGCAAATGGGTTCGTTTAGAACTTCCAGTTGAAACCGTTGGAGTCAATCCCGGCGATACCCTGACCGGTTTTGCGATGACCCAATTCGGTGGAACAGTCTACTGGGATAAAGTGGGGGTCGCTGGCTCGGTCAATCCGAGCACCGATCCTAAACTTTCCTTCCAAGCCTGGTGGCAACAAATCGCCGGTAAAGATGTTCCCGGTATCCCAGATGCCATCAAAGATTTGGCCAAAGCGGGACCCAAGCCCGATGTCGACACCACCGCGCTGAAACGCTACTATGTGCAAACCGTTTGTGAAACCACGAAATCCAATTTCACGGAATTCAGCACTCAACTCGATAGCTTGAAAAAAGAACGCCAACGTCTTGAAGACTCTATCCCGAGTACCTTTATCTTTAAAGATATGCCCAGCCCACGCGAAAGTTTTGTGATGTTGCGCGGAGCGTATGACAAAAAGGGAGAACCGGTTCAACCCGATGTTTTCGCCTTTTTGCCGCCACTGACCAAAGCGGATCCAGCGGCCCGTGCATCGCGGCTCGACCTCGCTAAATGGCTGGTGTCCCCCAATCATCCACTGACCGCTCGAGTCACCGTCAATCGTTTCTGGCAGCAGTTCTTCGGTGTCGGCCTGGTAAAATCCAGTTATGACTTTGGTTCCCAAGGCGAATTGCCCAGCCATCCAGAGCTTCTCGATTGGTTAGCATCTCGCTTTCAGTCGACAGGCTGGGATATGAAACAATTGATTCGTTTGATAGTTATGAGTGCGGCCTTCCAGCGCGACTCTAAAGTAGATAGCGAATTACTTTCGAAAGATTTTGAAAATAGATACTACGCTCGCGGCCCGAGGTTCCGCTTGGATGCTGAACAAATACGCGACAATGCTCTAAAGGTAAGCGGACTTTTGATTGACAAGATGGGGGGCAAAGGTGTTAAACCTTACCAGCCAGCGAATATATGGGAACCCGTCGGATTCACGGGATCTAACACTCAAAACTATACGCGAGATTCGGGTGAATCACTCTACCGCAGAAGCATTTATACTTTTCTGAAACGTACCGCTCCACCTCCATTTATGAGCAATTTTGATGGCCCGAACCGTGAGCAGTTTTGCACTCGTCGCGAACGGTCCAACACGCCATTGCAAGCTTTGCAACTGATGAATGACATCCAACATGTGGAAGCAGCGCGTGTCCTGGCTCAACGGATCCTGAAAGAAGGAGGTGAAGACGATACCCGTCGTATTCAATTTGTGTTTCAAGAAGTTCTCTCGCGTCAACCATCGGCTGATGAAGTGACCATTGTCCAAACTCAATTAAATCTGCATCGCCAACGATACCAAGCCGACAAGGATGCGGCGACAAAGTTGGTATCTATCGGCGATTCCAAACGAGATGAATCCTTGGACGTAGCAGAGTTGGCAGCATATAGCTTGGTGTCGAGTATGATGCTGAATCTCGATGAAACCTTAACTCGCAACTAATGAAGGCGGAATTTATGGATCCTCGCTTTGCCTATCAAGTGAATCAAACCCGCCGTCATTTTTTTGGCGATAGCGGCTTAAAGTTGGGTAGTCTAGCATTGGCTACGATGGGCCTGACCCAGAATACATCAGCCGATGATACCGTAGCGGCCGTCCATCCACCTTTGCAAGGTGTACCCCATTTTCCGCCCAAAGCGAAGTCGATCATTTATTTACATATGAATGGTGGACCTTCACAAATTGACCTCTGGGATTACAAGCCCGTCCTGAACGACTATTACGACAAAGATCTTCCAGCGAGTGTCCAAGGGGGCCAACGCTTGTCCACAATGACCAGTGGTCAAACAAGATTCCCTTGCGCGCCTTCCAAGTTCAAGTTCGAGCAAAAAGGAGAATGCGGTATGTGGGTTAACACCGACATTCTCCCCTACACAGCCAAGGTCGTGGACGATATCACACTGATCAAAACGATCAACACCAACGCAATCAATCATGATCCAGCCTGTACTTTTGTGATGACTGGATCGGAGATACCAGGCAAGCCCAGCTTGGGCTCATGGCTCGCCTATGGACTGGGCAGCGACAACAATGATCTCCCTGCCTTCGTGGTCTTTACACCCCAATTCCCCGGCGATAGTAACGGCCAAGCGCTTTACAATCGGATGTGGGGAAGCGGTTTCCTGCCCACCCGCTACAACGGCGTTGCCCTGCGTGGCTCGGGCGATCCGGTTCTCTATCTCCCCGACCCAGATGGCGTCGCGCGGTCCGATCGCCGGCAAATGCTTGATGCCCTACAGGCACTCAATCAGAAAACGATGCAACGCTTCTGCGACCCAGAAACTCAGACTCGCATTAGCCAATATGAAATGGCGTTCCGTATGCAAAGCAGCGTACCGGACCTGACTCGTATCGAAGAAGAATCCCCAGCGACACTGGAACTTTACGGTCCCGATGTTACTAAACCGGGCACTTTTGCCCATAGCGCTTTACTCGCGCGGCGGTTGGTCGAGCGAGGTGTGCGAGTTGTCCAGTTATTTCACCGAGGCTGGGATCAACATGGATCTCTCCCTTACCAAATCTCCAACCAGTGCCGACAAACCGATCAAGCGAGTGCCGCGCTGGTGATGGATTTAAAGCAACGAGGTTTGCTCGACGAAACTTTGGTCGTTTGGGGTGGTGAGTTCGGCCGCACCGTGTACTCTCAGGGGAGCATATCCAAAGATAATTATGGTCGAGATCATCACCCGAGAAACTATTGCATGTGGATGGCCGGAGGTGGAGTGCGCGGCGGTCATGTTCACGGCGAGACGGACGATTTTAGTTACAACATCGTCAAAGATCCCGTTTCAATCAATGATTTGAATGCGACCATCTTGCATTGTTTAGGGATCGATCACATGCGACTCACCTACAAATTCCAGGGCCTGGACGCGAGACTTACGGGCGTCGAATCACCCTCGGTGATCAAAGCCATTCTGGCCTAACAGACAGGGATCAGGTGCTTTCCGCCATCAAAGATTTTCTGAACTGAAATCTAGACGGCGACTTGCACCGCTTGGAGGCTACCCGAAAACCATTAGCTGACGGCGTTAACCGCGGTTTTCGAATAGGAGCGAAAAGTCAAACCGATTAGCCATTAACCGAATTCGAGTTGATCAAGGTATCCGGGTTTTTTCGGATAGGCTCTCAGTCGAAGTCAAATAATTCTCCGAGCCACGATTCTCGTTTCTTACGCTTGCCATAATAGGGATCTGAGTAACCACGATCATCATCCGAATCGTGGCGATAGGCTTCGCGCGGTGGCAATCTATCTCGATCGTCTTGCGGACGCCCGCGGCTCTCACCACCAACGGAACGTTCAATGAGTTTTTCTAGCTCACCGCGATCCAGCCAAATGCCTCGGCACTTCGGGCAATAGTCGATTTCGATTCCCTGTCGATCGGTCATCAACAACGTTTGATTACAATGCGGACAGAGCATCGATCATTCCCTGAGTTTTAGATGTTGCTTTTTTCGCTTATCAAATGAAGTTTCCCTCAGATCAGGGCAGTGGTTGCGGCCGGACTATTCAGCGTAGTTGTAGGGTTTGTGCCGCAGGCCCGCATGATACTGAGCGTATCCGTTTACCAACGACACTCTACGTGAATAATCCGGCGTGAACCGAACTTCTGGATTTAATTTATAGTAATATACGCTTCTGGCATACTTTGGATACCTTAAATTTATTGCATCGTTACTTTAAAAAAACTAAACCATGAGGCACGGGCATGGATTGGCTAAATTATCACCACCTATTAAATTTCTGGATGGTGGCTCGCGAAGGAAGCGTTCAACGTGCGAGTGAGCAATTGCATGTGACGCCTGCCAGCGTGAGCGTTCAGGTTCGTCAATTGGAGAAATCGCTTGGAGTTCGGTTGTTGGCCAAGCAGGGTAGGGGGCTTGTGCTTACGGAGATGGGCAAGGAGGTCCTCGAATATGCCGAGCAGATATTCAGCACAGGTCGTGAGTTGCTCGAAATGGTGAAAGGAAAACCGCTCGGTCGCCCGATGGCTTTGAGGGTGGGTGTGCGGGACGTGATGTCCAAACTGGTCGCCTTTCAACTTCTGCAGCCCGCTTTATCGATCGACCCACCACTGCGACTTGTTTGTCGTGAAGGGAATATGGCGGATCTCATTGCCGATTTAGCCATCCATAAACTCGATATCGTCTTGTCCGATACGGCGTTGGATCCGTTGTTTCGCATCGATGCTCATTCTTACAAATTGGGATCGTCGGAGGTGAGTATTGTCGGACAAACAGACTTGGCCAAAAAGTACCGAAGTAACTTTCCGGCATCGCTTGATGGTGCCCCTTTTCTTCTGCCGACTCAGGAGACAGTGCTTCGCCGACAACTCGATCGCTGGTTCTCGGAGCAAAACGTAACACCGCGAATAACGGGAGAGTTTGCTGACAGCGCGATGTTAAAAATCGCCGGCCGCAGCGGCATGGGTCTCTTTGCCACTCCAACGATTGTCGAAGAAGATGTACGAAAGTTATATAACTTAGCGAAGGTGGGTAACATTCCGAGCATGCAAGAACAATTCTTTGCTGTTACGGTCGAACGCAGAATTAAACATCCTGGTGTACTGGCCATTTGCAAAGGAAAAGATCACTGAGACTTGCATCTCATGCATTGGGACTTTTTGAATCTTGACGCCCCCTGGATCGGCAGCGTCCTGGACATGCCTCTGCATGCCCGCGCATATCCCCTGGGTTAGCAATCGAAATACAAGCCGAATTCCATAGGATGCGGGCGTTGATTAACAACTTTTGATTCTTTGTTTCGCTTGTGTTGGATCCAGATGCGAATCGTATCCTCGGTGAATACATCACCGCGGAGTAGAAATGTATGATTTTTTTCTAGGGCTTGCAGTGACTCATCGAGTGACGAAGGCGTTTGCGGTACGGTGGTCCGTTCCTCGGGAGGTAAGTCATACAGATTTTTATCGAGTGGCTCACCTGGATGAATCTTATTCTGTATTCCGTCGATGATTGCCATCAGCATCGCCGCAAAGGCTAGATAGGGATTGCAACTGGGATCGGGCACTCGGAATTCGATCCTTTTCGCTTTAGGACTAGGGCTATACATCGGTATTCGGCAACATGCCGATCGATTCCTCTGGGAATAGGCCAAGTTGACTGGGGCTTCGAAATCTGGAACCAGTCGCTTGTAGCTGTTGGTCGTTGGGTTGGTTATCGCGAGCAGGGCGGGTGCATGCTTCAATAAACCTCCCATAGCGTACATCGCCGTATCGCTCAGCCCCGCATAACCTCGGCCTGCGAATAACGGTTCATTGTTTTTCCATAGGGAAAAATGCACGTGCATCCCGGAGCCATAATCCCCATAAATGGGCTTGGGCATAAAGGTGGCCGTTTTTCCATACTTGCGAGCGACATTTTTGACGATGTATTTGTATTTCATCACATCGTCAGCCGTTCTCACCATTTCGTTGAAGCGTATATCGATTTCCCCTTGGCCTGCGCTGGCAACTTCGCGATGCTGACACTCGACATCAATGCCCGAGTCGATCATAGTCTGCATCATTTCGTTTCGCAGATCGAACAATTGATCAGCGGGTGGGCAAAGACAAAAACCATCCTTAGCGCGAATCTTATACGCTTGATTCGGATTTTCGGCGCGACCGCGATTCCAATCCGCTTCGATACTATCGAGGTAATAGTAGGCTTGATGTTCGCGGGTATCAAAGCGAACATCATCAAAGATAAAAAACTCGCATTCCGGTCCGAAGAAGGCTCGATCCGCAATCCCCGTGCTCAACAAATAATTGGTAGCCTTGCGGGCTACGTGGCGTGGATCGCGCGAGTAATCTTCGCGGGTAATCGGATCCTGCACATTGCATATCAGTACCAAAGTTGGCAATTGTGCGAAAGGATCGATGAAGGAGGTTTCCGGTTGTGGCAGCAGTAACATGTCGCTCTCATTGATCGATTGCCAACCGCGAACACTCGATCCATCAAATCCAAATCCATCTTCAAAAGAATCTTCTCTAAGATGCGATACGGGAACCGTAATATGTCGCCATTGGCCCAAGAAATCCGTGAAGCGCAGATCAACACTACGCACTTCCTTTTCACGGCAATACGCCAACACATCCTTTGGAGTTACCGGCAATCTCTTCCGGTCTGACCCAAAAAAACTTGAATCCTCTCGCAACGTCATGCACTGCTCCCAAGATCACTCTTTACCGACATTCCTTCAGCTTGTGAACGTTCCAGCCACTGAGCTGACAACGCCATTGCACCGGGCAAAAGGATACTGCGAACTACCATCGTATCGATTACGATGCCCACGGTAAGGGCCACTCCCAATTCAATCATACTCTTTAGCAACAAGCCGCGATCTGCTGGCGGTATAGACCACCCAACTCCCATATCCGAAAGCCAATGTAACACCGGTCCCGCAGACATAGAAATAAACGTTCCCGCCATCACCGCTCCACAACTGGTGATAATTCCCCCGGTCAACATCAATCCGCGACGAATACCTTCCAAATTTCCATACTGGCGCTGTTCCTCAAAGACTCGCGTCGCGAGATAAACATTATAGTCCTGTCCGACTGCGATCAGAATGACGAACAAGAAAAATGGCACCTTCCAGTCCAAGCCTTGGAAATCCTCAGCGTACAGCCATGAAAAAATCCCGTGCGTGATACCAAGGGTCGTAAAGTAGCTGAGCATAACCGATAGCATCAAAAAACCGCACAGCACAGGCCGGCCAATCGTAGCCAACAAGACGACGTAAACTCCCACAGGAACCAACCAGCGAATCCTCGCTTCATCTCTTTGCGTCACATCCTTGAGATCCACGATACCTGCAGTGGTCCCTGTATAACTATAGTTCGCTCCATACCATGGCGAGGCAGGATCCAAAACTTCACTGGCAATGACTTTGCGCAGGCTCTGCAACCTATCTGCGGCAGAATTGGAAAACGGATTGTCCGATACGACCACATCGATGCGCGCCATTCGATCTCGATAGGGCGTTTCACTGGCCACAAAGTAATCTTTGGAGAAGCGATTCGCTTGCAACAGTCTTCTGCGCCACGCATCTTTTTCAAACAGCCCCATCAGCCTTCCAGGTGGATAATCACCCAAGGGATCGGCAAGGGACCGAACGCTGTGAACACCGGGAAGATACAACTTTTGTCCCAGCGATTCGCACGCGGCAACGCAATCTTCCGCTGTCGAAAATGGAGTTTCCCGCATCAAGATAAAATGAATGGGACTGCTGTCCGCACTAGGAAAAAAACGCTGAATCATCTGTTGACCGCGACGACTTGGAGAATCGGCGCCAAGCTCATTGCCCAAATCATAAGAGACCCGGTCTTGCCAAAACCAACCACCAACGGCTGGAATAAGCATCAAAGTCAAGCTTACGGCACACGCTAGCCCAGGTCGGGCAGTGACCCAAACCGATAAGCGTCCCCAGGCCGCCAGCCACCAGGGCATACTTGACTTTACTTGGCTCTGACCATCTTTACGCCGCAGACTGGGCCAGAAAGCCCACGGACCTAGCCCGCATACGGCTGCGGGCGTAAACGTTAAACTGACCACGATCGTGATGGTCAAACACAAACCTATGATAGGACCGGTGGAGCGAAACTTTTCGAATTCCGAAAACCACAATAGCCCCAGACCGATAATGGTCGTAAATGCACTGGCGATCAAACCATCATGCACCGCGCGCCAACTTCTCGCAACCATGCGTTCCATGCCTCTTCTTTGCGTTGATGGTCGCAAAGTTAACTCCTCTCGACAGCGAGCCAAGAAAAATAGGCAGAAATCGGTGCCCGCTCCAAATAGTAAAACCACAATGAAAATCTTCGTTGTTGTAAAGATATTCAGAGGGGGTATCACCCAACCCGTCCAGGCCTGTATCGACGCGCTCCATTGCGATACCAAGGCAACCGTTGACGTAGAAATCCAGAAACTAATACCGATCGTCGCCAGAGGAATACCAATCAGCATCGGGCCGCGATACACAAACGTAAGAATGGCGAGAATCAAAATAAAGGTGACCACTTCCGTTTGCTTGACACTCAACAACGACGCCCGCCGAATATCTCCACCCAAAGCTGCCGATCCACTTATCTCCGTTTTTAATCCGACGACCAATTCTTCACCAACCGCTCTTCGCGAATCGGCAATCAAGCCCTCCATATGCTTCAATAGGGCCATATTGCCCGTCGCTATGAACTCACTTGAAAGCTCCAGCAACAGCAACCGCGCTTGTCGATGCTTAGCCCCAAGCTTGCTCCCCAATACCGGATCATGCCATGTCCAAACGCCCACCAATGCTTGGAAAGCCCCTGTATCTCGCTGATCGATTTGAGTTGCGCGCTTGATATCTGGGTCGATAATCTGCGCTGTCTCTTCGTCTGCCTCCGCTTGTCGATAATCGCCCAACGCTCGCGCTAACTGTCCGCGATCCCAATAGATGATGGCGGACCTATCCAGACGTTTACGAATCGGGGCTTGGTCACCAAATTGAGATAGAACTTCACTGAGTTGCTCGTCCAACGCAATAGCCTGATTGAGCGAATCGAGGGCCTTGTCCAGCCAACGCTGCCTATCCGCCAGCGAGTTCGCTTTGATGCCCTCTTGCCAACTCACTTCAGCCAACTGATGCAGTAGCTTCCGACCGATATCCAACCCGAGCGCCAAATCGGATTCCTGTAGCGGTTGCGAAGGACGAGCGAGCACGATCGCTATTTGGCTCTTCACTCGATGATCGGGAAAACCAGCGTCCAGCCAAGCTTGCCCCTGCAAGCTGGGCATGCCTGCAGGCATAAAGGCAAAATCGCCATCTTTAGCCACGCTATCCCACGAAGGAGCGATCGATTGCAGAACAACTCCTACCACGATCCATGCCACAAGCACCACCGGCCAGTACTTGGTAATCGCATAAGAAGAAGTGACGCGATATCGGTTCAACCATTTTGAACCGATACCGCCACTTGGAGTACTGGGAACTTGCTGAGCAGGAGATGAGGTTTTCACCTCCCCATTGTAACCGATCCACCGACCCATTCAAAAGAAACAACCCTCTTTTCGGAGGATTAAGACCATTGATAGACGTCCAAACCCTTTTGGTGACGGATGAAAATTTGTCCATCAGCCAGCGCTAAGTGTGCCCAACTTTCCTCATTGGTCATTTCGCGCTCCGAGAGCAGCTCGAACTTCTCAGGGTTGGCCTGGATTAACCGCAATTTTCCATCATGATCCAGTGCCAAGATCTGCTGACCATTGGTGATCATGCTCCAGTATTCGCCCCACGGTCGCGTGGTCCAAGTGGTTTCACCCTTGACCAAATCCAAACAAGCAAAGCGACGATTTCGCAAATGCATATAGCAATGCGAGCCGATCAAGACCGGCGAACTCATGTAGCCTTCGATCTTGTTTTCCCAACGCACCTTCGGCTTCCATGCATCGCCATCCTTAACATCCAACAACAACGATCTTCCTCCATAACTGCTGGTGAAGATCGCATTGTCGTAAACCGTTGGAGTCAAAATGTTCATGCCGCGGAACGAAGCGACCGCATATTTCCAATAAGGGTTGCCCGTTTCCAAATCCAAACCGCACAACTCAGAGCGTGTCTGAACTAGCAGTTGTCTCACGCCATGAATTTCGGTGATGATCGGTGATGAAAATGCGCCGCTGGACATAATGTTGCCATCATCCTGCAACGATTTCCACAGCGTTTTCCCTGTTGCTTTTTCCAACTTATAGATTGCTTGCCCCGCCTGGACATACAGATGATCGCCATCGATCAACGGAGAAGATGCCATACCAAACGCAGGAATGTTACCACCGGCTAGAGCGGCAAAGTCGACCCGCCAAGCTTCTTTGCCAGAACCACATTCAATTGCCAAAAGCACATCGCGAATGCCGCCCACAAATAACAATTTGCCATCCGTTGCGGGAGTGGAACGAATCCAACTTCCATTGCGAGCCGCAAAGAAAGGAACCGACATCGAACCTGGCCACTCAACCATCCAATCCTGCTTACCATCCCCTCGCTGCAAGGCCCGAGCGGTTTCGTTTTTCTTGTTCAAAGTTTCAGTCACAAAAACATGCGAGTCACTCACGATCGGACCGCTGTAACTATCGCTCAAAGAACAAGACCATACCAACTTCAAATGATCGTCAGCCAAAGAGTTCGGCCATGCTTCCGCAGGAGCATAACTATCCCGGTTCGGTCCGCGCCAACTGGGCCAACTTTGCCCCGCCGACGCCAAAGATGATGCAGCGGTCGCTGCTGTTGATAATGCCAAGCCCTGCAAAAAGAAACGCCGTTGCATCCTGAACCCTTTGTAAAAAAGAAAATGGTACTGAAGAAAAGAAGCCGAACCGATATCGTTTCCAACGCTAGTTTGTCGAAGCCTTCAAGTTGTAATCCCCTCCATGCATCGCTGCCGCAAATCTCGCTAATTGCTGAAGGTTGTCGCAATGAGCCGTATATCTCAACTGAGGCCGAATACGATCATCGAGTGCTCGCCCTCCAAGCACGATTACCGTCTCTTTGGGAATTTGATCGCAAAACTCGCGATAACTACTCAAGAACTTCTCAATATCCTCAATGTGCGAAACACTCAACCAAAACATTTTCGGATTCGATCTTCGCACAGCGGCAGCCAGCGATCTCAACGGTAAGTTGACGCCGAGGTTCGATGGCCGCCAGCCGCTCTCCCTCAACACGATCTCCACCATCTGACTCGGTAACGAATAATGATCTCCCTCAGGCGAACCACCAATGGCCAACGGCGCATTCGGAGCAGGCTCAGGAATCAACCTCCGCAGCTCATACAGAAGTTGCGTGCAAATCTCGCAGCCACGTCGCTCCTCGTAAACCTCTAAATTTTGACAACTCCACATCTCACCCAATCGATGAAATGTGTGAGCGATCAACTCATCTGCAAGCTTCGAGAATTTTTGCTCAATCGCAAACCACTGCGTCAACACGCGTCGGCAAGCTTTCTCATCGCCCGCGATGACAGCCTCCTCAAATTTCTCGCGTAGAACCCGAGTCGCCTCCGAGATGTCATCCGTCAATTGGCCCGAGATTCGAGATTCGCTGCTGATCCGAGAGGCAGGAATCGTTAATCCTATCTCTTCCGGTTTCACCAATTGTCGATTCGTGGTTTCCA
>JBIKMB010000155.1:0-13390 GCA_044359485.1 Pirellulaceae bacterium
CACGATACCGGCACAGTCGGCATTTCCAAGGAAGGTTAGTTCCTTTACCAGCATATTGCCTGCTTCGATGTTGGGGACGATCAGGATATCTGCGCAGCCTGCTACGGCAGATTGGATCCCTTTTGTTTTTGCAGCTTGAAGATTGATGGCGTTATCCATCGCCAGGGGGCCATCAACCGCTGCGCCGGTGATTTGTTTGCGTTCTGCCATTTTAGCCAGCAGAGCGGCATCGACGGAGGAAGGTAGGTCTGGATTGACGGTTTCAATAGCGGAGAGAATGGCAACTTTTGGGCAGGGGTTTCCAAGAATATGGGCCAGATCAATCGCATTTTGCGTGATATCGACCTTCGTTTTTAAGTCAGGCGCGATATTGATGGCGGCATCGGATATAAACAGTGGGCGATCCAGACCGGGGACATCGATGATAAACACATGACTGATTCTGCGGCCGGTGCGCAGGCCAGTTTGCGGCTTGACAACTTCCCGTAACAGTTCATCGGTATGCAGTGAACCCTTCATGACCACATGGGCTTCACGTCGCTGTACGAGTTCCATGGCCAGAGCCGATGCTGCTTGCGAGTGCTCTGCGTGGTGAAGGGAGAACGCATGAATATCCCAGCCGATTTTATCTGCGATCGAGCGGATTTTTGTTTCAGGTCCGACGAGGATGGGGTGAATCAGTTCTTCTTCGACAGCTTCTCGGCACGCTTGCAGGGAAACTTCATCGCAGGGAAAAACGACCGCTGTATTAACGGGCTTTTCTTGTTTGACGCGTCCCAGGAAGAGTTTGTAGTTGGTGTGGCGACGTCCCTCGGAACTGAGCGGGGTCGATTCACCTACTTTTGCGGTGGGAGGATGTACGATAGCGTAACCATCTCCCAGCAATCGATGGCTTTGGTCGACAATCGATATAAAAAATTTGACCGTTTGGGAGGTCATTTTGTCGACCACAGTTACTCGTAAGGAATGAGGTTGGGCTTGGGAGTTTGGTTCTGGGCATTCGATAGAGAGTTGTTGGATACTGCTTCCGATACCGGGAAAGTGGTTGAGGATGCAGTGTGTTGCGTGGAGAATGCACTGAGATCCGAGATCAGCAGCGGGCAAATCGAAGTTTTTTTGCGGTTGGGGCATAAAACTTGCGACATCGCTCGCCAGTAAAATATCGAGTGTTTGATCGATACTTAAATCATCCCAGCGATAATTGGGGCGAACAACTGATATTGTCACGATAGATTCCTTTCAGAGCGGGGGGCTCCGCACTCGGGTGGCCGCGATGGTGCTTATTAGATCCGTGGCAGCATCATGATTATAGTGCTTACAGAGACGTTTTGGGGAAAGATTAGTATACTTGTTGGAAGTTGCCAGCCTATCGCTTGAGGCTGATGGTTTCGAGATAGTCGGTGTCCTTTAAACAAGAGAAAGTGTTTGGTTAGGCTCCGGGGAGTGTGATTGTTTTCGCTCCGAGTCTGGCATAGGGGAGTGGGTTACAACTTGCGATTATAATTTGAAGACCAGCTTCAATCGCATGTTCGAGCATAAAGGGCAGCGCTTCCAAGCGATTGGAGTCGGTGAAGGAAAATGCGTCGTCAAAAACGAGCGGTAGCCCATCCTCTGAATTGGAGGCCAATACTTCGGCGATCGCCAAGCGAGCTGCGGCAGAGATTTGTTCCTTGGCACCGCCGCTGAGATACTCAAAGTTTACGGCTGAATTATTGTCGCGGGGACGAACGATTCGAAGTTGATTGAAACCTGTAGTGGTCATTTCGAAAGCAATTTGCGTAATCTCTCCAGTGAAGTACCGAGTATATTTTTTTATTCGTTGAACGAAGGGAGCGGTTAGGGCCTCGGACATTGTTTGTCGTTCGAGCTCAAAGAGTTCCTTTAGAAGTTTTGAGGCGTTTGCTTCCCGTTGATGAAGTTCTAGTTGGCTTTCGGCAAATTGGCAGGCGGACTCCGCCATCGCTAATTCGGTGGTAATATCAGTCGAGCCATCGCGGCGGATTTTGGTCATTGCTTCAGCCCGTAAGGAAATAAAATTGCTCTCTTCTCGGTTGAGTGCTTCCAGCGAGTCTTCTTGCCGCTGAATCAATCTTTCCAGATGTTCGGGTTGTAATTCGGTCAGTGTCGCTTGGAGTTGTTCGATCTCTTTTTGTTGCCGTTCGATATCGTTTTTCAAATCAGCTAGTTTGGTCTCGTGTTGAGCAGGGTCACCTAGTATCTGCTCTTGTTGATTGATACCTTCGTCAGCGGTCTTGATTTCGCGATCGCAATCCTTTGTCTCGTTTTCTAATTCATTTTTTCGTTTCTCGTAGGATTCGCGTTCGAAATTTTTCATTCTTAATTGGTTCGATAGGTTATCACGCTCTCTCTCAAGGCTCTCGGCTCGAGATTGCCAAGATTCTTCATTGGATAAAACAGGCAAGACGATCTCGCTGGTGGATAGAACTTCAGTGAGATGATTCGCATCACGTTCTTGTTTGCTTCGCAGTTGTGTTTCAAGTTGTTGGATATCGGCATACTGTTGAGTGATTTGTACCGCATCAAGACTCCTGAGGTTGGTACTAATGGCATTAATTTTTTGGCTCAATTCCGTTCGCTGGTCATAAAAACGTTCAGCTTCTTCGAGAGATTTAAGAGTGAGTTCGTCTAGTTTGTCATCACGCTGTTGCTTGAGGTTAGAAAGGTTTTGTTGGGCATCCGCTAGGGAAGTTCCATCGCCTGGCGTGATGATGACACGGGTGTTATCGCCGATCGACAGTTCTGTCGGGGCTGAAATAGGATATTCCGTATCGGGAGATAGGGGCTGACCCTTTAAGGTTACAGGCAAATCGCTTTGCAGAAGTTTGATCGAAGCCGCCATAGCTCGCAGCGATGACTCAGCCTGAAGAATATTCAGGCTGAGTTGCTTAAGGCTCTGTAGATTATTCTTGGTGATATCAGGGATTGCAGCTAGTTGAAGAGTGAGTGCATCGCGCTGCTGTTTTTGCGAGTCTATTTGCTCAACCTGCGTTTTCAGACGTCGTAATTCTCGTTGTTTATCGGTCCATTGATTTTCGGTTTGTTCGAGAGATGCTTTCAGCCGAGTCACTCGCAGGAGTTTGATTAGTTCACTTTCTTGGCTTGTTAGCGTAGTTATTTCATCTTGAAGAGTTTTCAGTGATTGCTGAACGATATCGACTTGGGGTTTGATGTCGTCAAGTCGACGTTCCGCCTTTCTCCGTTGGCTTTGGAGAGATTCCAATTTTTGCTGGGCTGTTTTCAGGTCATCCAAATTTTTTTGCTTGTCTCTCAGGTCATGTTTCAAAGAGCCTAAATTCTCATTGATAGAGTTAACTTGCTTTTGTCGCTGGCGGTAAGAATCCAGAGATTTGCGATGCTCTTTTTTTCGGGATTCGATAAGCTTGAGTTGATTTTCGGCGTTCTCGTATTGCTCAGCAGCATCACGGATTTCGACGGAGCGTTTACGTTTGCTGTCCCGCTGATCTCGGCACTCTTCTAAAGCCCGTTCGGACATAGAAACGTCCGAGTTGGCTTTATAGCTGTTGTTTTTAGTGAAGATACTGTCGTATGTTTCCCTGATCTTTTGATTCACTTGGGTATCAAGATTAGATTGGAGTAAGCCTGCAGTACCGAGGTTTTGGAGTTTAGGAATGAAGTCGTTGTGAAAGGCGGCGTTTTCGGTGAGGAGATTTTGGGTCGATGTGCCTTGCCAAGCCCAGAGATGGGACCAGTGTTCGGGAGAATAGCGCGTCGCTTTTAGGCCAAGTAATTCGGCCAGCTTTTCTTCGGCCTCATTCTCACGGAGGTTTAAATGCTGGCTGGAGGTGAGTAAGGTGGTCCCCCTAGTACCGGCGAATTTTTTGTGGAGCTTGTATTCGCAGTTACGTTTAGAGAAAGTCAATTCCACCTCCGGGGCTTCGGCGGTCGAGAGGGAGACAATTTCTTTTTGGAATTCTCCAGTGGTGCGAGCCTTCATAAAGAGGACGCGATGCATAGCTTCTACCAGCGTGCTCTTGCCTGATTCGTTAGGACCTGCGATCAGTGTCAGGTGCCGATCGAATTCGACATACGTATTTCTATGTACGCGATAGTTGGCGACGCGAATGGATTTCAGATACATCGCAAGGTTCCTAATTCCTGGTTTGGGAAAGTTCGAATAATCTGCGCAGCGCTACCGTCGCATGAGGAGCCTGATCAGGATCTGAGGTGCGGATCTCATTGAGTTTTTGAGCGACTCTGGCGATAAGGGGATCGTTGCGTTGTGTCAGTTCTAGGAGTTCCTGCTCTGTCGGCGCGATGGATGTTCGATTATCGCGTTTCACTCGGATGTATCTGGATTCCCAGGTTTCAAGCAGGCGTTCGAGACGCTGCGAGGCTTCTAGGCCCAGGGAGCCTGTGAGTTGGATTTTTAGCAAATCGTTACCTACGCGACCGGAAGTGCAGTTTTGGATTTGCTCTTGGAGAGTTAGCAGTGCATCGTCGTTAGGAAAATGAAAATCGACGCAGTGCCACTGGAACTCTCCGGTTTGGAAGGCTTCTACGCTGGGCGTTGCTTGGCGTTTGGCTTGGACCAGTAGTGCATAGCCGGAGCGATATTCGTTGTTTTTGGGAAAGCGATCAGGTTCATGTGTGCCAGAATACCACGTGATATCGTTAATTTTCTTCATACCGTGCCAATCGCCTAGGGCGATGTAGTCGAAGCATTTCGGTAGGCGATCGAGTTCAATGAGATTTGATGTGGTTGCTTCGCTGTCTTCCTCATCCACATTGGATTCAAAGCCTTGGATCGTACCGTGGGCAAGGACAATCCAGGGGAGTTTATCTGATTGAGGATTTTCGGCGATGAAGTTTTCGGGGTTGAAAGAGCGTAGCCACTGCGTGGGATCAAGGCTGGATTGGCGGCGAATCAGGGGGGCGGGAAAAAGCCATGCTCCGGGAACTTGGACAGGGGTTGGGGTTGTAAGCAGATGAAAGTTGGGTGCGAGTTGCTGGCGTTCTTGTTTAAAAAAATCTTGCTCCCAAATACTTTCGATGCCATAGAAGTCGTGATTACCGGGAATGGCGTAGACGGGTACGTTTAGATCGCCGATGGCTTTGCAGGCAGCGGAAACAAGTTGTTTTTTGGGGGTTTGGGTGTCGAATAGGTCTCCAGCCACGAGAACAAACTGAGCCTTTTCTTGGCTTACCTTTTTGCCTAGTCGAGCGATGGCTTGGATGCGTTGATGGGTGAGTTGCGCGCGTTTATCGTCATCGCGGAGTTTTGCAAAAGGTTTGCCTAGTTGCCAATCGGCGGTATGAATGAAGCAAGCCACTGTCCTGGTGATGGCTTTTTCTGGAGTGCAAGCCAAAACCGATTCACTGGGATCTTGTGCGTGATCGTGCGGCATGATGGATCGCTTTCGGTGGGGCGTTCTAGGGGTCGGATCAGAGGGACCACTATTTTAGCTGGCGTTGGACATCGGGAGTGTATCGACTCTCACGAGAATCGAAACATCATCCATATTTTGGTCATTGAAATGCAGTGAAATTTTGATAACATGTACATGTGATTATTATTACGAGGCTGGATAGTTGGTGGTAATACTGGTTATGAGCTAATACCGGTCAAATGGTAATACCGGTCGAATGGTAATACCGTTCAAAATGTGGTACTCGGGCTGTCTGATGCAGTATACAGATGGGATGAGTGGTTTGGCGGTTCGCCATTGGTGGTGACGAGAGAAAGATTTCGATCGAGAGTTGTTCCCCTGGCTGTAGCGAGTGACGGGAGATCGATTTTATAAGAGATCTGCTACAGAGCTTACGAGATCCGGTTTTAAAGGATTGCGATTCGACGAGGCGGTGTGCACGAGGCGGTGTGCACGAGGCGGTGTGCACGAGGCGGTGTGCACGAGGCGGTGTGCACGAGGCGGTGTGAACGAGGCGGTGTGAACGAGGCGGTGTGAACGAGGGGAGTCACTTCACGGCAGACCTGTCCTGAAGGAACTGCTGGGTTGCAAATCTTGGAAATGAAGGAGGGTGGCGGTGAGTGAGGTAGGAGCCAAAATCAATCCGCGTGAACGCACCGCAGAGCAACGCTTAGCGGTAGAAAAGTTTTTGACGAATCAATCGTTGAAGATTAACGCGTTTGCGGGGACGGGCAAAACGACAACGCTGCGGGCCATGGGTGAGTCGACGCAGCGGAGAGGTATGTATCTTGCCTTTAATCGTTCAGTAGCGGACTATGCATCACGGCTCTTTCCTGCCAACGTTGAGTGCCGAACGATTCATTCGCTCGCATTTCGCCAAATAAAAAGTGACTTCAAATCTGAGGAGAAGTTGATCGGTTCAAGCAATCGCAATCAAGTCGCGAACTTGTTATCGGTTCGAGAATTGCAGATCGGTGCTCTATCGATCCCGGATCGACAGCTGGCCAGTTTGATTCAGGCCACGCTGAAGGTATTCCTACATAGCAGCGATGCCGAGTTGCGGGCTGAGCATATGCCTCTGTGGGGAAACATGTGCCGGCTTTCTGAAGCGGAACAAAAGCGATTGTCTGAGATTGTTTATCGATATGCCAAAAAACTTTGGGGGTTGATGATTGATCCGAAGGAGCGCACGCCGCTGGGACATGATGGTTACTTGAAGTTGTGGGCATTGGGGCAACCCAAGCTAGCGGTCGATTTCATCTTATTGGATGAGGCCCAGGATTCTAATCCTGTGATGCTGGATGTTTTAAATCGCCAGGAAGCCCAGGTGATTTATGTTGGAGATCGGCATCAGCAAATTTATCAGTGGCGAGGAGCGATCAATGCGATGGAGCAAGTTCGCACCTATCATGAAACCTGTTTGACTCAGTCGTTTCGTTTCGGACCGAAGATTGCCGAATTGGCGAATCACATTTTAAAGCGATTGGGGGAGGAGATACCGCTGGTTGGCAATCCGCGGTTGGCCAGCAAAATTGGGAATGCCACGGTCAATGCGATCATCACACGCACCAACGCGATGCTGGTTGCCATGGTGGTACGTGAGTTAGAGAACGGTGGTAGACCGTATGTCGAAGGTGGCACGCAGGAATTGTTGCGTTTGCTAGAGGGCGTTCGTTCATTGCAGCGGAACCAACGCTGCGATCTGCCTGAATTTTTTGGTTATAAAAACTGGCAAGAATTCTTGGAATATGCCAAGAGCGATGAGGGGGCGGAATGGAGGATGCTGGTCAATTTAGTTGAGAAATATTCGGTTGATACTTTGATCCATACGCTGAGCAGTGTGGCTGAAAACGCGCGAGAGAGCACGGTGATTTTATCGACAACCCACAAAGCCAAAGGGCGAGAGTGGGATCATGTTGAATTGACTGATGATTTCAAGGTTGAAGTGAAGAAAGAGGGTGTTGTGTTTAATGATTACGAGCGCGAGGAATTGCGTATCGTGTATGTGGCATTGACGAGAGCGAAGCAATCGTTGTTTGTGCCAGAGAATTTACTGGCGAACATCGAGAATCGCATAGAGGCCGAGGAAAAGCGAGAAAAGACCGTGCGAATTATTTCGAAACGGAAAAAGACAACCGACTTGGATGGGCCTATAGTCCAGCCGAAATCAAAAAAGAAGTTGACTTAGTCACGGTGTTGATCTTTATCGCTTTGGATGGAAGGCAGGGTCTGTAGGATGGTTTAGGCCGCTGTAAGTTCAGGCCGCTGTAAGTTCAGGCCGTACGACAAACCGATATTTCTAAACTTGTGCGATGCGATTCGAAGGGTTGGATGGAGATCTGGTTATTTCGAACATTCGCCGTTTCGATACAACACATCCGCAGATATTCCTGATCTCCAAAATCGCTCATCCGTTTCGACTTGGCGATCCAGGGATTCCACACGATGGTCGATTGAGAGTGGCTCGAACTCAGATCGATGATTCTTTCATTCGCTTGATCGTGTAGATGAATCTTGGTGGCTGAGCCGTGGTAGATGCGATCGGTCTCGGCTTGGAAGTAGATGGCCTCGGCTTGAGGCGGATGGGTGGAGGCATCGAGCTGGTCGTAGTAGGGAAGCTCGGAAAGTCCACCGCTGATTTTGGTTTGCTCAATGGCACCAATCTGAAAATAGGTGTGCAGGGCGACTTCAAAGGTGCGCAGAGTCGACGCCTTATTGGTGACCGCTAAACAAGCTTGCAGTGTTGCACCGAATTGGAGTTGGTAGGTCAGTTGCCAGCTATCCTGATTGAGAGTGAGCGTGACCTCGACAGTCGTTTGGGTTTGCCGAGCGGAGCTGACCTGCCAAGGCAGAATGCGGGCCCAGCCGTGAGCTGGGAGTGAAGGGTCTGTTGGATGAGCGCTGAACCAGGGAAAGCAAATGGGTATACCGCCGCGAATGGGCCGAGAGGGTTCAAAGATTGCCTCTTGGCTCATGAAGAGAATGGGCTCAACGGTGTGTGAGGGCTGGAAGTGGGTGACGTGGGCTCCTTGCAGGAAGAATTGCGCGGAGCATTGAGTTGTCTTTACAGTACCTATCAGCAATCCGCTGGCATGTTCGGCAAAGGAGAGCGAGCCATCGAGGGCAAATTGTTGATTTAGGTCTCGGATTGAGCTCATGGAGTGGTCGAAAGTAAGCGGAGATCAGGAGGCGACCTAGAGGGGCCGTTTTCTCCTGAAGGGGTAGCGGATGTCGGGGCGCAATGCCAATGAGTTTGTTTAGGTACTGGCTAGCCCATTGGCTGGGGTGCCTATCTTTTAGGGCGTATAGGTGTAAGGCGCTTCGATGCCCAGCGGGAAACCGATTCCCCAGTAGATGAGCAAGAAGATCGTCCAGCAGATCAAAAAGGTTATCGAGTAAGGGAGCATCATCGAGGTGACAGTGCCGATGCCGGTGCCTTTGACGTAGCGTTGGCAGAACACCACTACTAGCGGGAAATAGGGCATCATGGGTGTGATGATGTTGGTGGTGGAATCGCCGACGCGATAAGCGGCCTGGGTTAGTTCTGGCGAGATGCCGAGGAGCATGAGCATGGGAACAAAAATGGGTGCCAAGAGTGCCCATTTCGCGCTGGCTGAACCGATGAGCAAATTGACGAGGGCCGATAAGATCACGATACCGACGATGGCGACTGGGCCAGGGAGCGTGCTTAGGTAAGCGGCACCTTTGACGGCGATGAGTATACCGATGTTTGAGTCGCGGAAGGCACCGATAAACAGGGCGGCGAAGAAAACCAAGACCAGATAGTAGCCCATAGATTCCATCGCTTTGCTCATTCCTTTGATCACATCGCGGTGCGTTTTAAAGCTGCCGGAAACGAAGCCGTAGACGACACCAGGAACAGCAAAAATGAAAAAAATCAGCGGTACGATTGCGTCCATCAATGGGGCGGGTGGTTTCATGCTGGTCAGTGAGCCACCGACGCGTAACGACGAATCTTTGGGTAGCGCCCAATAGGTGACCAGGCCGATACCGGCAGCCGCAACGATTGCTGCCAAAGCGATGGCCAGAAAATCGCGATTGGTGAGTTCTGACATTTTGGGAATCTTGTCGGGGTCACCGTCGATCGCGGTCGATTTCAGTTTGGGTTCGATGAGATAGTCGGTGATGAGCCAACCGAGCAAGATAATCAAAACGGAACTCGAAGCGGTGAAGAACCAATTGCACAGTGGATTGACGGGTCGAGCGGCATCGAGGAGTTTGACGCTTTCTTGCGTGATGCCGGCCAGAAGAGGATCGATGCCGGAGGGTACAAAATTGGCGCTGAATCCGCCGGCAACACCGGCGAATGCGGCGGCAATACCGGCCAGTGGATGTCGGCCGGCAGCATAGAACATGACACCGCCAATCGGTATGACAAGAACGTAGCCAGCGTCCGCTGCCGTATGACTGATCACAGCGACAAAGATAAGCATGGGTGTTAGCAGGACGCGGGGCGTGAAATTGAGAATCATTTTGAGCACGCCGTTGATGAGGCCTGCATGCTCGGCGATACCCACACCAAGCAGAGCGACCAGAACCACACCGAGAGGATGAAAGCCGACAAATTCTTTAACCATTCCCGCCAGGAATTTGGCCAACTGCGGCGCTTGCAGCATGTTGGTGACCTTTACAGGTTCCGTTTTTCCTGGAAGCGTTTCGGTGAAGGTATATGTAGAGAGCCACGCGGACAAAATCCACACGGCGATAATTCCGATGAGGAACAAAACAGCGGGGTCGGGGAGTTTATTGCCAGCCCATTCGATCGCATCCAGAAAACGCACAACCAATCCACGTTCTCGTTGGGGCGTATTGGAGTCTGATTTGGGGCCAGTGCTCATAAGAGTGCCTGATAGGAAAAGAGGGTGGAGGTGGACAAAGCGGGCAGGCTTGGGGCAGGCTGCTTTCTGCCCCAGAATTCTAGCCGGACTCAGGGATGGATTCTACCCGGCGTTTTAACAAACTTACCGCACCCTGTTTTTCGATCCACACCACGGCCCACTGTTCAAATTTGTTGATCAGTCGATGCGTCTGGTCCAGGGGAAGATCAAAGACGAGAAAACCATGTTCCTCTGGCCATTGCCCAGAAGGATCGACGCTGGCCGTCAGCAGAAATGGACATTGGGATTGGATGACATCTTGCTGTAATTCTTCGCGATGAAATGCATTTTCCGGCTCCGAGCGGAGTTGGCTCAACGGATTGTCGGAGGTAATCAGCACGGCGTGATCGGCGTCATATTTTTCGAGGAGTTGGCGAGCTTCCTCTGAAACCGTATCAACTCGCAAGAGAATGTGGGGCGTGGCTCGAACCCAATAGAGAGCCCTGCTGTAGGCTATTAATAGTTCAGGGGGAATCGACATGATTTGGAATTGAGTCGTCGGGAGGCTAGAATGCGAACTGGATTGTTTAGCGTCGGATAAATTTCGGAGCTGTCAAGGGACAGCGTCATGTTTTGTGTGATGAGGGTTCATTGAGTAAACAGAATCAGCCCGAGAAACGATTGGGTCGTTTTGATTCACCAGAGCAAGAGGTATACCTCAATCTATGGCGAACCTACGACCGTTTGCGTATGCTAGAAGACAGTCTCTTCATGAATTTTGGCTTGAATTGTCAGCAATATAATGTGCTCAGATTATTGAAGGCAGCGCATCCGCAAGCTGTACCGACGCTGGAGTTGGCGGGTCGATTGGTCTCGCGTGCACCGGACATCACACGGATGTTAGATAAGCTGGAAAGACAAAACTGGATCACCAGGATTCGCCCAGAGGGCAATCGACGTATGGTGCTGGTGGCGATCACAGAGTCCGGTGTCGAAGTGTTAAAGAAATTGGCTGAGCCCTTGCGGGAATGCCATCAGAAGCAGTTAGGGCACTTAACCATAGAACAGATGCAGCAGTTGTGCGAACTGTTGAAAGTGGCTCGCGGACCTCATGAAGTCGACCAAAGTCCGTGGCGTTGATGCAGGAGAATAATCGATCCTGTCAAAACGATCTCTATCCTTAATTGATAACCTTAATCGATCTTAATACCGAACAGAAATCAAAATGAACAGAGTCATTACGTCGCTGAGTCAATATCGTATGCCAATGGTAGCGAGAATGAATTTTAATTGGATTGTGTGGCTGGCGATGTGGCTGGGATATTTGGCCCATGTGGTCGAGGGCGTTGAACCGACAGCGAAGCTAAACGTGTTGCTGATTTGTATCGATGATTTGAAGCCGGCGCTGGGATGTTACGGCGACCTCAACGCCAAGACACCGAACATTGATCGTCTAGCTCAAAGTGGCACATTGTTTCGCAACGCTTATTGTAATCAAGCGGTCTGTTCACCCTCGAGAAACGCATTATTGACCAGCTTGCGTCCACAAACGCTTGGCATTTACGATCTTGGTACTAATTTTCGGAAGTCCCGACCCGAATGCATAACCTTGCCCCAGTACTTCAAAAACTCTGGTTATCGTACTGAAGGCATGGGCAAGATATTTCATGTGGGACATGGCAATGTCAATGATAAATTTTCATGGAGTGTGCCGCACTGGAATGCTAAAGTAGTCGGTTACGCGCTGCCCGAAAATAAAGCACCTTCCGGTTTGACTCGCGAAGAAGCCTTGTTTGAGAACGATCGTTCGAAACCGATCCAATCCTTGCCTAAAGGGGCAGCGATGGAGAAAGCCGATGTGGACGATAATCGCTATGCGGATGGTAAATTAGCGGAGCGAGCCATCGAGCGACTTCAATATGCATCCGAGCATCCGGATGAAGCGTTTTTTATGGCGGTCGGTTTTGTAAAACCGCACCTCCCCTTTTGTGCTCCGAGTCGATACTGGGACATGCATGATCCCGCGAAATTTGACCTGGCCGAAATTCAAACGGCACCCATGGGTTCGCCCGATTATGCGCCAACCAAATGGGGTGAGTTAAGGCAATATTCCGGCATTCCTGAGAAAGGTAGTCTCGATGAAACCTTACAGCGAAAATTAATCCATGGCTATTACGCGGCAACCAGCTACATGGATGCTCAAATCGGGAAAGTGCTCGAAGCATTGGAAACTACCGGGCTAGCTGAAAACACCGTTGTTGTTTTGTGGGGAGATCATGGATGGCATTTAGGTGATCATGGGATGTGGTGTAAGCATTCCAACTATGAACAAGCGACGCGGATTCCCCTCATTGTCCGAGCTCCTGGGAAAAAGCCCAGCGAAGTCGCCGGGCTGGTAGAGACGGTTGATATTTATCCGACGCTGGTGGAGTTGGCGTCCTTGCCCAGTGTCGAGGGATTGGATGGAAGAAGTTTCGCGACTGCGATCGCTCAACCAACACAAGCCCTACGAGACCATATCACTCATGTTTTTCCGCGGGGAGAAATTTTGGGAAGAGCCATCCGCACAGAGCGTTATCGTCTAGTTCAGTGGAAGCGCATCGGCGCGGAAGAGTCGAGTGCAGCCTGGGAACTGTTTGATTACCAGGTCGATCCACTGGAGAAGGAGAATTTGTACCCAAACGCGGCACCTGACCTTGTGGAAATGTTGAAGCAAAAACTCTCTTCTCATCCAGCACCGCTACGGCAAATCAAATAAGATTTTTCTGATGATAGGCCAGGTTGGGCCACTGAAGAGTCGCGGTTTTTAGGGTTCTTTCACTTCTAAGCTCCACCTCATTGGGGCCACTTTCGACGGCTTATTCGCGATCTTACGTAGCTTGCGCGTTTTGCTAGCTTCTGAAGCCTTGCAGCTAACCTAATTTTCCCCAAGGTGTCACTCGCCTGTGGTTATCCAGAATTGGTTGCCAATTGGGGGGGCTGTGTGATTTTTTTTGAACCGCTTGAGACCAAAGGTGTCACGCCTATTGGCGATGCTGGTTACACGCTTGGGGATCACCATGGAGAACTCGCGAGTTCCCACCCTTGATGAATGGTATAGGGATCAGCGAATAAGGGATCAGCGAATAAGGGATCAGCGAATAA
>JBIKMB010000156.1:0-13349 GCA_044359485.1 Pirellulaceae bacterium
TTCTATTGCATTTGGCTGCTGCAAAATTGGATGAAGTGTTAGCTCGGGAAAAACCGCTGCAAGTGGTAGTTTAAAGCTTTTTTTGGGCTAGCGACATGCGATGGTCGATGTTGTTTCTGCGCGGAATTTTCGTTTTCGCATCGACTCACTCCAGTCGCCGACAGCTATTACGAGTGGATGATCAAGAGTTACAGGGCATTTTCCATGGAATTCGATCGCAATCGTTACTTTACAATCGGGGTTATTGTTTTCCTTTTAGGAATTCAGTTTCGCATGGTTGAATCGTTTGTGCTGAATGAGCCAAGTACGCGGGCGTTGGCTAAGTTTGGCCAGCAGTCGCAACTGGCCAGCGCAGATGCTACAACCGAATTCATTTTGGAAAATCATCCTTCCCCGAAGAAGACGATCCGACCGCCTCGCTGGTTGGGATGGATTATGCTTACCAGTGGTGCAGTGATGTGCCTGCATGCATTCGCCCTTCCCAAACCCAACAAGTAGCCGAACTCACATTTCGCCTGAAGTCGATTGGCTGCAGGAACCCTCTGAGCGGTGTGGGCTAGGTCGATCTAGGAAGTTCAAGTTGTGCAGGGATGTATTTGGAAACCTTGGTCATCGGATCTTCCCCAATGCAACGTTTTAAAATCTTGCGGCTACAAAATACACCTTCTTGCTTTTCAGGCGTTTGGTTGGCCAGACAGGGGACGGATTCGTCGCAGAACTCAAGTTTACGACGATGGTTGTGGTGCTGCCTGAGCGTTTTGGTGCTGAGTTGTGGATTTGGAGATGGGATGTTGCTGGGGCAAACGGGCGAAGCCCCCCAAGGAAAGCAAGGATCCCGTGGCAAGTCTGATGCGGGCCTTAAGGAAACTAAGGGCGAGACAGAAGCGGCAGCAGCAACCGGCAAAAATGAACCTAATAAAACGGCATCGACTGCGTCCAAAGATTTGGCTAAATCGAAGGATGTCGTGCGACTGAGGGAAGGCCATCGTTTTGAGAATTTGACGGCCATGATTCAAATTACAGAAACGGAGCGTTTTCTGGCTACGATCGAGGGGGACAAAAACTTTCTTGTGCTGGAGAATTTAGCCTTGGAACGAATTGCCGAGGCGATGCGAGTCGATTCCACCGACAATCGCTGGGTGTTGACGGGGAGAGTGACCGAGTTCCGCGGCCAGAATTATGTCTGGGTCGAAAGGGCGACACGAGCAGCGAAAATTGCGGGACAATAGTCCACTATCGGATATTGTGCAAGCGGAAATACCGGAACGGATCGACGAGCGGTTGCATTTGCTCTGACCGATAGTTACCGTAGGGATTAATATCTTTTGAAAAATTCCCCCCCAAATTCGTATCGTTCGCTTTAAAAACAACACTTTTCCTATAACATCAATACGCTCTGGATCTGCGCCGGAATTACGTATTCTAGACCAGACAAGCTTCGCATAGTTTCGACAACAGTATAAACTCCAGCAAATAAGAATGAAGGATTTAACGTATGGCGGGAAAACGACGCATCGTGGTCAACGATATTGGCGAAGTTTCCGTGGTTCGGTTTATCGACCGAAAGATTGTTGACTCCGCAAATATCGAGGAAATGGGCGAAGAACTCTTCTCCGTTGTGGAAAAGGACAAGAGAAGATTTATCCTGCTCAATTTTGACGGTGTGGAATTCCTCTCCAGCGCTGCTCTGAACAAACTAATTTTGTTGGATCGCAAAGCCAAAGCCGCTGGCGGCAAACTGAAACTGTGCGGACTTCGAGCCGAAATCATGGAAGTGTTCACAATCACTCGTCTCGATAAAGTCTTCCAAATTAAGAAGACGGAAGCCGATGGTATCGAAGCATTCGGACTCTAATGTAAAGTGTTCCGATCCGCTAGCTCCAACAGCGAGGAGTGAATCATGAGCGAACCGCAATGGAACTGGGTCTTGGAGGAATCCATTCCCAGTTCTTTAGATGCTGGGCATAGAACCATTGATCAACTCCTAAGTGCGCTAACGCAATGGGGCTGGGACGGTAGAGATTTCTTTCACGTTCAGATGGCGATTGAAGAAGCCATGGTCAACGCCATCAAGCATGGCAATAAGGAATCTCCAGACAAATCGGTCTCAGTCAGCTTTCGCCTCGGTACTCATGCAGTTTGGATGCAATTGACAGACCAGGGTGAAGGATTTAATCCTAACGCATTGCCTGACCCCACGGATGAAGATCATGTGGATCAACCTCATGGTCGAGGCGTGATGTTGATTCGAGAACTGATGACCTCAGTGGCTTACAATGACCGCGGCAATCAAGTGACGATGCACAAGGTTCGTTCTTCCGAGAATTGAAACGCGGCTCTTCCGATTGAAGTTTGAGCTGACGGACCGAGTATCTACGAGAGCTTTCACCAAAATCCACCTACGCTGGGCGTCTCTGTCTAGTCGCTGAAAGCGGCTACTTCTGCTAGACTGTGGACCTTAGGTATTGGGCCGCGACCCGCAAAGTCCGGTCTGTTTTTGCTGCAAATCGCCCAGTCGCTTCATATTTTCCTGCTGGATAGACATAACAATGCAAGTGGATGCTTACCAATATTGCCCATGCGGAAGTGGCAAGAAAATCAAATTCTGCAAATGTGCAGACAACTTCAAAGATCTAGACAAAATCGATCGCATGATCTCCGGTGGTCAATTGGTTGCCGCTCTGGATCGAATCAATCAATTGTTGCAAACCAGTCCATCGGCCGCTTGGCTCTTGTCGCTCAAAGCGCAGATCCTGTACCAGCTGCAAGAATTCGATGCTCTGGCTGAAACAGCAAACCGATTCTGGAAACTCAAACCTGATAACCAACTTGCCCTCTGGTTGATGACTGTCTGTGAAACAGTGCGTGAACCTTCGGTGATGAATGCGGCTAAGTTTTTCCTCGATGGAGTTTCAGAAGTCCGCGATGTCATTCATCCTTTCGGCAAAACGGCCGGCATGATGTTGATTCAGCGTTTGGTGATGGAGGAAAAACAACTATCGGCCCTATTGGTGACGGATTTATTGAGCACACTGTTTAAATCGTCTGAGCCGTCAGAAATGTTTTATCAGATGACCCGGGAGTTAGAAACATCTACGTACTTGCGCATTCATCCCTATCTATACGATAAAGCTGGAAATGTAAGTTGGAACGAACGCCTGCAAGAAGTCCGTTCGCTACTGCGCTCGCACCGCATACCACAGGCCTATCTCAAACTCCAGTCTCTAAACAGAGAATTTGCGGATCAACCCGTTTTATTATCGATGTTGGTTACTTGCGAATTGTATCGCTGCGATTCCGCTGCAGCTGCCCGATACGCCGAACGCCTCGCCAAGAATGAAAGTTTACCACGGCATGACAGAGCCTACTTCCAAGCCTTGGCCTTTGCTCTGGCTCCTGTAGCCTCAGGTGCGAGCCTTAACCAAGAAGGCTTGCTCTTTGATCTTACCGATGAAAAAGAAGAACAAATCACCCATCTTCTGAATCACTCAAGCCAATTCGAGCAGTGGCAAATGGCGAGTGACGAGATTCGTTTAGAGATTGCACAATTCATCGGCGAAGAAATTCCGCCGAAATCGATTTATCATTTTTTCTCGCCCTATAAAATCCAGGTCGATGGCGAACCGGCGGAAGTTGAATGTTCCACAGCGATATTAGCAATCTTTGGAAAGCAAACCGATCATCCAGCGCGTTTACTGGTGCAATATACCAAGGATTCGCATCGAACCGGCCATTCGATCGATGAAATGCTCAAGACGCTCAACTTGAATCCGGCCGACTCAAAATTCGCCGCAGAGGAAGTGCAATCCATCTCGATGAATTATTTGATGGTCCCCTTCATTCGCAATAAGGCCACAGCCAAATATAGCACCGAACATGAGCGAAATGTTCTGCGTCTGAAACTTAAGGGTGTTGTTCACGAGCGAATCAAGCTTGCCTCGCTTCCATGCTTGGACGGTAAGAGCGTTGCCGAAACCATCGGCTCAGCGCAATATCAAATCAAACTACTTGGCATGCTTCTGTTCTTTCTTTCCCATGAGGAAAGGACATTCGGCATTCAGGATTTTGATCAGTTGGTTGCGGAATTCCAGATCGAACCGCTCCCCCGTATCGAGCCCCGCGAAGATCTTAACGGTATCTCGCCAGCAGAACTACACTTCATCGATATCGCTAAGATGCCCGCGAAGGTCATCATTCCTTTTGCATCCTACGTTTATTCGATGAGACTCTCGTCGCTTTATCCTGAATTGATCAAGCGGCTTCAGCAATCCGATGTGCCGAACGATCCACCTGGAATGATTCCCGAATTGTTGCTAATGATGCAATTCAGCATTACCGACAACTTGCGCGACCGACTTTCCAAGCTGGAAGAAATCATCGCTTTGCATGCGGAAGCGAAAAAGCCGATAGGTCAAATGGCTATCATGGGTGCAAATTTGCTGCTCAGCAACGGCGAATCGGCGGAAGCAGATGCTTGGCTTAAGAAGTACTATGAAAAATACCCTGATGACCCCGTGCTCTTGACCTTTTTGCAACAACTTATCGCTCAAGCCCCGCCGACAGCCCAACCATTGTCAGCCACGTTACCGACCCCTCCCGGTCAGGATGCCGCTGGAGGACTCTGGATCCCGGGCGAGGCAAACGACCCTAATCCAGCCAGTTCCGGTGGCAGCAAACTTTGGCTCCCCGGCATGGAATAAGAATAGCTCTTAGGGTGCAGATAGAATCTTGCGATCAATCAACATTATGCCAAGCGTCTGTTATCGGAACCTCACGATAACGGCGCGTACCGTTGCTGATCTTGTGAACTGCAAACGAACCATGTTCATTGTGCGAAACCAGCCCTCATCGTGAGTCCTATGACTGACGAACAAGACGTACAGTTTATGCGAAGAGCTATCCGATTGGCGGATTCTGCGCGAGGATGCGTAGAACCTAATCCGCTAGTGGGTTGCGTCATCGTTCGAGATAAGCAAGTAATCAGCGAAGGTTTTCACCGGTACTACGGTGGCCCCCATGCGGAAGTCGACGCGCTGGCTGGTCGCTCATTGGAGGAAATTCGAGGTTCCACTATCTACGTGACACTGGAACCTTGTTCTCACTTTGGCAAGACTCCACCTTGCGCCGAATTGTTGGCAAGGTTTCAGCCTGCCCGCGTGATCATTGCCATGGAAGATCCATTTGCGCAGGTTGCCGGGACGGGTATTCGATTTTTGCAAGACCAGCGCATTGAGGTGCTGGTAGGCGTTTGCGAAACTGAAGCTCGTTACCTCAATCGAGGCTACTTGCAACTTCAAAAACACAAAAGACCATGGGTGCATGGCAAATGGGCTATGACGGCCGACGGAAAAATTGCGACTCGATCCGGGGAAAGTTTTTGGATTTCTAGCGAAGAAAGTCGCCGCTTGGTACATCAGCGCCGGGCTCAAGTCGATGCGATACTAGTGGGCTCCGGAACCGCTTTGCACGATAATCCCATGCTCAATCCGCGCGAAGGTGGTCCTCGCATTCCGCTGCGAATCGTATTGGATAGTCAAGCGAGAACGCGAATCGAGAGCAATTTGGTTCGTACCGCTGGTGAGTATCCAACGCTTCTCTGGGTGGGACCCAACGCTTCCAAGCAACGTGTGGAAGAGTTGCGGGATCATGGTTGTGAAGTTGTAGTCTCTCTATTACCGACAACCGCGACTCGACTGGAGGCGTTGCTTTATGAATTGGGGCGTCGTCGTTGCACTCATTTGTGGTGCGAAGGGGGAAGCGGACTTCTTGGAGCACTGCTCGATCTGGAGTTGCTGGACGAGATCGATGTCTTTATCGCCCCGAAGTTATTTGGTGGCCAGGACGCGATAACGCCTATTGGGGGACTGGGAATCAAGCATGCCGATTCTGCGGTCACGCTCGATCACTGGACTGTCTCCCGTGTGGGTCACGATGTTCATCTTAATGGAACACTGCACTACCCCAGTGAATCACTACCCCAGTGAATCACTACCCCAGTGAATCACTGTACCGCTTCCCCACTAAATCACCCTTCCTGCCCAACCAATTGTTGCCCGAAGTTGCGGGGTTCTGGGGTATGGGTGATTTGAATCGCAACTTCCATTTCGGTTGCCCAGCGGCCTTGCGAATCTCCGATCACCGTCCAATGAGGAATAACGCACACGGATTGATGAACTAACTCATAGCCTCCTTCTGACTGGCTTACCGTTTCAATCGGAAATGCCCAGATGTTGGTAGGAACGGCAAACATTAATTGCACATCCAGTGAGAGCCACTGATCGATCAATCCAAGTTGGGTGCGATCGCTTAGATTCAGCGACGTGCCGAGTTGTCCGAGTTGACGGCCATCGCTTCCGTAGAAGAAGCGATTATCGGCGCCCGATGGCATGCCTGCAAAATTCCATTCCGAGGCGAAATGGAAGGGCCGGCCCGCTGGTAGGCCATCGATTTGATAAGCCACTTTCAAGGTCGAGCTACCGGCTTCCAGGGTCAGGGCTTTGCTTACTTGAATGGGCACATTCCAGACACTGCCATCGCGTTGCATAAAGATTTGGACTTTACCTGCACCGCGTCGCAACTTAGCTTGATACGCCCCCTCGACGAAATCTCCTCGTTCTTGTGCGTGACCGGCAATCAGCGCTTCAAGCGTTACCGATTCGTCATAAAAATGTTCCTGCAGACTTTTGCGTGTATATTTATCGTATTGCAAACGTTGGTCGAGTCCTTCCTGCTTGAAGACAACTCGATCATGAATGCTGGCAACTTTTTCCGAGCTTTGCGAAGCCCCTTTGAGAACTTTGCGATGGTAGCTTTCGGGCCGTCGCCTGATGTTTGCCAACAAGTTGTGGCCGATTGCGCGGACGTCTAATTCATACAGCATACCACCTTGGGATGGCGCCACCCAACCGATCAGATGATTGTTGGCTAGACGTACTTCGGGTTCAAAATCAAGATTGAAGTCTCGGCTCTGTCCATCGATAAATTCTGACGATTGACCTGTGATCGCATCAAGGACGTTATCTGCCTCGATCAGTTCTTTGAAGACTGCGTTACGCAAGTGAGGGAGATAGATTCCGCCGAAGGCACCATGCCAATAGGTACAATTGCATTGACCGCGATACAGATGGTCTTCAGCGATCTCGAGCAAATCGTGCCCAGCAAAGTCCTGACGAGCTTTCTCGAGCCGTTCGCTCACCTCCATCATCCGGCAATACATCTCGTTGGCTTCAGAATACTTGACTTTGAAATTCCTCCATGAGCCGCCGCGGACAAAGCGTCGAAGCTTGTCCCAAATCGGTTCATGTTCGATTGCATGAATGGATTCCTCAAAAACTTCTTGCTGTGTCACCGGCAAAGCCCATTCGGTCATTTCTCGGTAGCTGCAATCGGGCAGGTAGACTTTACCGACAGGACTATGTTGCTGGACAACATCGGTAAGGCGAGAGGTTTGTAGCCAATGTCGATTGTCGTTCAGAGCATTGAGGAAATCGCGCAGCCAACCGCGTTCATAAACATGAGCCTTTGTATCGGGCCATGTTCCAAACTTCTCTCCATCGTCGCCGAAAATGAGAATCGCTCCGGGTGTTTGCTGTGCGGTTTGGCGAGCGAATTCGATCAGTTCCGATACCGGCGAGAAGGGGATGAGGTATCTTAGCTTTTCGCTGCCCGGAAATACTTTTAGAAGACGGCCATTGTCTTCCGTTCCGTAATATCCGAATAGCTCTTCTTGGGCGCAACCTGCGGCCTTAAAATGGAAGTCATCCAAAACGGTATATTGCATGCCGGCATCCACCAGATCGCTGGTCAGACTGCTTTCCCACACGCGCTCGGGTACCCACATGCCTTGCACATTGGTTTCGAAACGCTCTTCCAGCCAGGCGGAGTAGCGTTGGATTTGCCCGATGCGATCTCGACTGGGGAGCATCGTTAAAATGGATTCGTAAAATGGTCCGCCGATAATTTCCACTCGACCATCAGCCACCAACGATTTCAGACGTTGCATATAGTCGGGTTTTCGTTCATGCAGCCATAGCATTAATGGCCCAGAGGTATGCAATGAAATGCGGAGGTTTTCATAGGGCTCGAATACGTTCAGGAACGGGAGATAACTATCTTGGTAGGCTTGTTCAAAAACACCATCGAAGTTTCCGATCGGTTGGTGATTGTGCAATACCAAACAAAGCTGAATTGACGACGTCATAGCTCTCTCATGAATCTGGATGGAAGCCGCTGGCGGAAAAACCGTGCTAGATGGGCATGTATACCCTGTTTTTATCGACGGCAGATTGATCGTCACTATAGCGTTATTTTACCTCTTCACTCCAATCCGAATGATTATTTTGGCGTAAAGCGTTACAGTCGCGCCGATCGAATCGTCAGAATGGGGCGACTCACCCCAAACAACACAAACCCCCTACACAGCCCAAACTTCCGAATGCGGGGCTGCAGTTCGGGACTTGAAGGATGATGAAATTGAAGAGGGGGCTGAGCCGCGGAACTTGAAGTGATTTACTCCAGAGAGGAGGTGGCAAAGTAGAGCCGAAGTGTCCGGGCAGCTTCTTCGGGCAAAATAGAATTGATATGGCTTCCCGATGCCCATTCGAATCCAGCCAGCTTGCCCAATCTGGGAAACAGATCGATCCGCCAGTGGTATCGATTGACATTCTCATCGGTGAAGGGGGACGTATGAATCACGTAGTTGTAGCTTGCGTTGGAGAGGGCATTTTCCAAGGCTTTGATGGTACGTAGCAGATGGGAGGCCAATTCCGCCTGGTATAGTTCTAAACGTGCTTCGAAAGTTGTTTGATGTTGTCGCGGGAAAATAGAAATAAAGTAGGGGGAGCGACTCGCGTAAGGAGTCAGGGCCACGAAATTTTCCGATTCCCAAACCAAACGAGAGCCATCGACCAATTCTCGCTGGAGCAGGTCGCAAACCGGACAGCTTTGGTGTTTGAGTGAGTATTCCTGCCACCGATTCTGTAAACCGAGTATTTCTCTTGGCAGGAAACTGGTCACCATCAACTGACTGTGCAGATGGGACAAGGTCGCACCAGCAGCTGCGCCGGAGTTTTTGAAGACAACGCCATAGCGAAAGGAATTCATGGAACGCCAGTGGCGGAGGCGTGTTGCGTAAGATTGAAGAACGAGCTGTACATGATCTGAGGGGAGTTGGGTAAGGCTTGTTTTGTGTTCGCCGCACTCGACAAAAACTTCATGGGCTCCATGAAAGTTTCCCGACAGAAACAGATCGTTGGCTGGTGAGATTCCGGGTTCAACGCACTTGGCCGCAGCAGAAATAGGGGCGTAGGCTTCGGTTGGTCGCGTGTGGGAGTTGCCGGTTTTGGTAACGTTGTCGTTAAGTTGAAGATTTTTGAGATTCTGCGGAGCGTCGGTTTCCTCAAGTGTTGCGGTCAGCAAACAAGATGATTGCAAGTTGACTCCGGCGATTAAGACATCATCGGGAAGGGGCTTGAGGGCAGGATACTTGTTGGGTACGACGCGGACTTTCCAGCTTGGGGTGGAGATCGCGGCAACATGGCGTCGCCCTGAATTGCCTGAACGAGTGGTTCCATTTTCTTTGCTGCGCTCTTTGCGTCGAAATTCTTCTCCGTTACTTTTTTTGGGATCCAGTGTGGGAAGCATCAGAACGGGAACCGGCGTTTCGGACTCATTACCGGTGCAGAAAGGGCAATCGGAAGCAGCGATTCTGGTTTCAGGAAGTTCGGCAAACTCATCTGGCCGATGGGATCGATGCGGTGCAAATATCACCCAGCGATCACTGAACCAATCGTAACGAAACTCGCTCATGGGATTTCTTTTATGCGCGATGTTGCTTATCCGAGATCGCTTGCGAATAGACCAATTCATATTCGCGGGCGCTTCGTAGCCAAGACCAATCCTGTTGCATCCCTGTTTCCACTATTTGCTTCCATGTATCAGGTTGATGGCGAAATACCTCACACGCCTGATGTAAACAATTTTCTAATGCTTCAACCGAATATCGATCGAAAACGAATCCGGTTGCAGTTTTAGCCTGAAGATTTTCCTGTGATGCGTGGCCTACCGTATCGACCAATCCACCTACCGCGTGAACGACCGGTGGAGTTCCATATTTGAGCGAATAAAGTTGATTCAAACCGCAGGGTTCAAAGCGACTTGGCATCAGAAACATATCTGCTGCGGCCTCAATTCGATGTGCCAAGCGATCGGAGAATTCTAGACGCAGTGCGAGCCTGTGTCCTGCTTGCGAAGCGAGGTAAGCGAGCGACTCGTGGTACCGGGCATCGCCTGTACCCAAAATGACCCACTGGGCAGCTTGATGATGGATCCATTGATGCATTAGTGGAATCACAAGGTCCCAGCCCTTTTGATCAGCTAATCTTCCGACCAAGCCGATCAAGGGGACGTGCGGTTCGAAAGGGAGTCCTAGTTCTTCGCTCAGTTGCCGTCGGCACTCCGTTTTACCTTCTCGCCAAGAATGGACATCATAGGGCTTAGGTAAATGGGGATCTTTGGACGGATTCCAAAGATGGTAATCGACCCCATTTACGATTCCCGTTAGTTTCTCGGCTCGTTCGCGCAGTACACCATCCAGACCGAAACCATTTTCGATAGTCTGAATTTCTTTGGCGTAGGTATGACTTACTGTCGTGAGGCGATCGGCAAAAACAAGTCCGGTCTTCATCAGATTGAGATCGCCGTAGTATTCCATTTGACGGTAATTGAAATATTTCCAATCCATACCCGTCCAATGAAAATCGCTAGAGTGGAAACGCCCCTGGTAGGCGAGATTGTGAATGGTGATCACCGTCGCTGCGCGGTGGTACCAGCGATGCCCACCTTGACGGGTCGCCACAAAAGCTGGAATAAGCGCGGTCGGCCAATCATGAACGTGAGCGATGTCGACATCGAGCCCCAGGCATTCGACCGCTTGGGCTGCTGCCGCGCAAAAGAAGCTGTAGCGTTCACAATTATCGCGATAGTCACCGCTTAATTCGTTGTAGATTCCTTGTCGATCGAAGTAATGGGGTTGATCGACAAAATAAAATTCAACAGAACTATTGGGGATATCTGCTTTGAGCAGTCGAGCGGCAACAGCCCGCCCGGACATTTGAACGGCAAATCCGATGTCGGTGGGGCGAATCTCTATCCCCGACTTGTAGATGTGACGGTACGCCGGCATGATGACCAAACAGCGATGGCCGCGCGCGGCCAATTCAATCGGCAAGGCTCCGCTCACATCGGCAAGTCCTCCCGTTTTGGCGAAGGGAACAGCCTCGCTGGTAAACATGACAATGTTCAAAGCTCACATCCCACTCTGCAAATCCATCAAATATTGGCTTGTGGCAAAAATGCAGTATACCGCGCTTCGCCAACTAAAATCACCATGGGCTTGATGATTCTGTGGCAGATTCGCAAGTCAACGGGTCGGTTTGTCGCGGTTGGAGAGAGTCTCGTGGCTAACAGAATCAAAAGAAGCTCACTGTCAACACCACTTACCCCTGAAAGACGACAAAAAAAATCGTTTTTTCGATCGATTTGAGATGGCATCACTCATCCAAACCAACTTGGACTCAGCAGCGAACCACTACTTGTTGCGCGCTACAATCAACAGGTTGCTATTGGAGATATCGGAGCCGTCTAGGTATAATGAGATGATCGTGCTGCGGTAACCTTGTCGATTCCATAGATTGCAGAGACGTGCGAGAGACCAGTTGCGAGTATCTAAGTTGTGAGTACTGAGTTGCGAGTACTGAGTTGTGAGCAACTGAGTTGCGAGTACTGAGTTTTTAGCACCCAGCCTGCAAACCGATTTGACCACGGAAATTTGATTGAGGAATAAAAGCGTGCTTTCTGTTCGTCCCAAAGTTGCCGAGCTTGCTTTTCAGGTATTTGGTCGTTCTTTGCATCCCGAACTTTTCGTGACGTTTCAATCCCGTGAAATTGAGCGTGGTGAGTATCGGGTGAAAATCGACTTGACCAGCGCGGGGCACGTGTTGACTTGGTTTCATCAGGGGGCGATTCTCACCGAAGTTGCCGCTTCGGCTCATCATCCTTTGCCGCAAAAGCGAAGACTGATATCCCAACGCTTGCATGGGAAGCGAAGCGATCACTTGGAGTACCGATCCATGGTTCGTTATTCCTATGATTTTGAACTCGACTCGGTCTCTCCAGATGTCTTTTGGATGCTTCAGGAAAAACTGACCGTCGAACCAGGAAATTATGACCTGATCCAGCGGTTTGATTCCAGCGGGAGAATCGCTTTAGGTGCCTTGAGTTTTATCCATCTCGATGTTCGAAATAAAACGTTTTGTATGCAAGCTATGCATACTTTTCCGGATGATCATGCGATCGTACGCACCAATTGCTCATTTGCGCTGATCTGAACGGTTCTCCTTTTTCCTATCGTAATGCCGGTTGTCACGATCGCGCCAACCTAAGTAGACCGGTATCCACCAAACTGGATCGGTAAGGCAAACTTTGCGTGCAAGTTAATCTGCTAGGTCTACCGATAACTTCTTGCAGGTCCGCAAGGAAGCAACGCAGACCCAACCGTCTTGGTTGAATGAGACCTTCTTGGTTGAATTGGACACATAGCATGGATCGCGCGAAATTCGTTTTCCTCTCGAGAGGCAACAAGCGTGTCGCAGCAATTTCCGAGTCACTTGCGTTTGCACAAGGAAGACCCAGCGTCAACCGCAGCCACTTCTTCAAAGAACTCCAACGATCTAGTCGACCAGGTATTGCACGCTTTTTGCCAAGCTACCGGTTGGGCTGCCGTTCCGGTTGCTGAAACCAAACATCCCCGTACTCGCACACGCGGACCAGAGTCGACTTTTGAAAATTGCAAATGGAAAGTCGCAAGCGCATTGCCAATGGATGGAATGTTGGATGCGTTGGAAATGAATTCCATGCCCGCGGTATCCGAAATGGACGCCCAAAAACTTCTAGATGGTATCAGCGCCATGATGCGGCGTATCGATGAAGGGGAACGCACGATCTGGCGACAGGAGGCAGAACTCGCATCCAATATTGGATTTTCGATGAAGGTGGACGATCAAGAGGAACTCGCCATAAAAATCGACGAGCTCTTGAGCCAAACAGCGGCGGTAATCGGTTGCGACGCGGCTGCCATTTATTTGCTAGATGATGCGACGAGCGTTTTAAAAATGCGAGCTTGTATCGGTTTGCCGAAGTCGCGTTTAGCAGCCGCTCCTAGAGCACTGCGCGGATCGCTGGGAGACCTGGAGGCGCTGCTGGGCAATGCGGTTCTCATTGAAGATATCGCTGCCATGCCGCAATGGCAATCGCCGGAAGATTTCGGCAGTGCGATGGTACTGCCTATCGGC
>JBIKMB010000157.1:0-13345 GCA_044359485.1 Pirellulaceae bacterium
TTTCGCGATTCAACACAGCAGGTCGAAGTCATTGAATTGACCGGTGTAACACATTATTTCAACGCTAAAACGATGGGCGAAAATCGCTTGCAACTTGGAAGTCGTCTGCAAACTGGCGATCTAATCGAGTCAAGATCGTGTGACGCGTGGATCAGTTTACATGTTGCGAGAGAAACAACCTTAACCATTGCCGGTCATTCCTCGATCCGTGTTCTCTTGTCAAATCCAACCGAATTGCAGCTCGAATTGCTGCAAGGGAGTATTTGGTTCAGTCCATCAAAATCGCCCAGCCAGCGACAATTCACTGTAATTACTCCGACCATGAAGGTCTGCTTCCAGAATTCCATGCTAAATATTCAAACTTCACCTTCTGAATCAATCGTTCGAGTCGATCTTGGCAAAGCACAAGTTCAGCGATTAAAGAATAGCCAAACCATTCCTGTGATCGCCAATCATCAATGCTATGTCACACTGAATAGCAACGCGCCATTAGCGTCTATTCCGCAACCGATTCCCACAGAAAAATGGGAGAGTTCTCAGATGAAAGGCACCGAGGTACTGCTAGGCACTTGGCTACCAGCAACCGAAAATGAACCGGTACGATTAGGCGCCACCCCGTTACTCTGGCCTTTGCCGGACAACGAACCAGTCACTCTTTATGCAACGGCCATCGCGGCCTGGCGTTGCAGCGAACGCCCCGTCCAACTACGGTCTGATTCCACAATTCGCTTTCGAGGACGAACACAAAAGCCACAAACTGTAAGACTCGGTTTTAGCGTTCAAAAAATGTATGGAGTATTCGCCGGAAAGTTCGAAATCGATATCCCCGCCAGTTCGATTCACTCCGGTGAAGATTATTGGACCATTGCGCTTCCTTTATCCGATTTTCGACCTCTTCATCCCCATCTGGCAGCGAGTCCAGAAGGATTAGAATTAACCGATGTGTACGCTTTAACTATTGCGAATGATGCAGGACTTGAAATAACAAGGATCGAGCTTTTACCTCCACACAAATAGGCCAACATATCCCTGCATAAAATCATGGAAATACTCAACTCAAACCATCGAATGAAAATTTTGTGAGAAACCCGATGTTCTACCATCTAATTCGGAGCAGCGTCATTCTAGCGCTGATTAGCCAAGTCCAGCTCTTCGCGCAGCATGCTTCAGTTTCCGAAGATAATATTTTGAACATAGAAGTAGAAGCAGGTCGACTCGCAGGTGGTTCGCACCTAGTGGTCCATAAGGGCAATGTAATTCGCTCCGCAAGTGGGGGCTATCGCGATCTCGAGAGCAAAGTTCCGTTTGATGATAAAACGATTGTTCGCATCTATTCGATGTCCAAACCGATAACCTCGGTAGCGGCTATGATTCTTTGGGAACAGGGAAAGTTTGATTTAGATGATCCCGTTTCAAAATACATACCCGCCTTCCGTAGCATGAAAGTCATCGAGCGAACCGAAACGGGTTTCAAACTGGTCCCCCCAAAGAAAGAGTTGTCCGTTCGAGATGTCTTTCGCCACACAACGGGCTATTCCTATGGGAGCGAAGTCGCTGTCAAAAAATATTACGAAAAAGAAAAGCTCACCTACCATGGCCCAGCCGGCATGTTTGTTCCAGACATGACCATCGAACAGGCCGCAGATGCTCTCGCACGCATACCCGCGCTTCATCATCCCGGAGAACAATTCACTTATGGTTTCAGTACCGATCTCCTGGGACGCCTCATCGAAGTTTGGTCCGGAAAACCCTTAAATGTATTCATGGATGAAGCAATCTTTACACCCTTGCAGATGGATGATACGGGATTCCATATTCCAATAGAAAAGCGTGATCGATTCGCTTCCTGTCATACTCGACAAAAACAGCAATTGATCATTATCGACAAAGCTAAAGAAAGTCCTTTTTGCACAGGATTTCAATTTCTATCTGGAGGTGGTGGACTTCTCTCGACTCAAGCCGATTATGCAAATTTTTGCACGATGCTGGTCCATGAGGGAAATTTTGAGGGACAGCAAATCCTCAAACCGGAAACATTAAATTTGATGTTCGAGGACCAAATGAAAGGTATCACCTCCCCTTTCTTTCGCTTCGGCTTGGGTTTTGCCATTAAAGAAGTCACTCTCGGCCAAGGTGATAAAAAAAGAATTGCACTTGAATATTCCTGGGGAGGCTACGCTAGCACAGACTTTTGCGTTGTTCCTTCCGAAGATGCTTTTCAGATCTTTATGCAGCAACTTGTACCGTCGTCGCATGACTTTGGTCGTCAACAAATTAAAGCTGCCTATACCGAGCTACACGAAAACAAACCACGCTGATTTATCATACGTTTTTACTTCATAGGAACGGATCCATGAGCTTTAGTCAAAACATGTCTGAGCCCCCTGGCGCGATCAAATTTATCGCTCCATGCTTGCTCGTATTCATCCTTGCCTTAGCAACATTTTTATTGACGACGTCGAGTATACTCAGCTCAACTGCTGTCGCGGGGGAAACGATAGAAAATGAGGGAATGAATATTCCATCAACGTCGACCACCGGGCAAATTGCTTTTATGAGCCCGCACTCCCGTCCCGTAGTAATCCATGGAAACCTCGTGTATGTCACCAATACACCGGCAGCTACCGTCGATATCTTCGACAAACAAAGCATCCAACTCGTCTACCGCGTTCATGTAGGCATCGAGCCAGTCGGACTTGCGTTGCGTCCCGATGGCAGCGAATTATGGGTGGCCAATCACCTCTCCGATTCGATCAGTGTCATCGATACGAATTCCTCCAGTCCAACTTACCTTAACATTGTCGCCACGATACAGGCTCTGGATGAAAAAACTCGAGCTACTCGTTTCGATGAACCTGTTGGAATTGCATTTGCCAATAATCAAAAAGCCTATGTGACACTCTCTTCCGAAAATCAGATCGCTGTAATCGATGCAGTTACCAAACGGATCACAGGGAGACTTTCTATTCCTGCCCAGGACCCCCGTTCCATTGTAGTCCGTGGCAATCGATTGTATGTAACTCCATTTGAGTCAAATAATCAAACGCAATTATCCGGAGGAACCAAAGAGCAGATCGACCACAAGCTGATTACCTTCGATGCTGTCGATCATTCCGTTGTTAACAATAATGTGCTCAGCCTGGGACATGTTGTCGATATCGTTAAACATCCACGTGTGCCAGATCGGGATCTCTTTATTTTCAATACCGAGACCGACGAGTTGCTTTCAACCAGTAATACTCTTGGTACATTGCTCTATGGCCTAGCCGTTGATTCCGAGGGAACGGCCTATATCGCTCAAACAGATGCCCGAAACGACGTTAATGGACGCGCAGGGACGCAGAAGCATGGCCTTGCTCAACTCGAAAATCGCGCATTTCTCAATCGAATCACCAAGGTAACCTCTCCAGAAGCAGCTGAATCCAAAGTTTCTTTCATCGATCTTGAGCCTCTTCCTCCCACAGATCCTTCGCCAGGAGAAGCACTGGCAACGCCCTCGGCTATCGAAGTTAGCCCCGACGACTCAATACTTGTTGCCACCGCAGCGAGTTCCAACATGCTCTTTACTGTAGAAGCAGCCACCGGAAAAGTGCTGGGAAGAGTGCTGGTCGAAGCGGTCCCCGAAGGATTGGCGCTCGAAATCGAAGGGCAAAGCAAGCTGGTACGGGCTTGGGTTCTGAACGCCGCTAGCAATTCTGTTTCCATTGTCGACCTCAGCAAAGTCGACGAACCTAAACTTCTGCAGAATGTCCCTCTTCAAGATCCAACTCACCCCGCGATTAAACGCGGCCGAATTGCTTTCAGCTCCGCTGCCGCGTCAACCTCGGGAACCTATTCCTGCGCCAGCTGTCATCCCGATGGGCATACCGATCATTTACTTTGGGTTCTTGATACCCCCATCGTCTCGGGCGGCAATCAAATCATGCCACGTTCAACCATGCCGGTGCGCGGACTCAGAGACACCGCTCCCTTTCATTGGGACGGAATTCCTGGCGATCCATACGGAGGCCCCAACAGCGCGCATGTTTTCGACCAAGTCCCACCCAATAGCGAAGTTAACCGCCCCGAAAGTTCAACACGCCACCTAATCGATGGTGGACTGGCCAGCACCATGATGCGGGTCGGGAGCCACGAAACCAATGATGAAGGAAAATTAGGAAAGCTCTCAGCCCAAGAGCGTGATGATATGGCAATGTTCCTATTAAGCATCCCCTATCCACCCGCCCAACGTCGAGCCTATGACGACCAACTCTCCACAGCAGCCAAGACGGGATTTAAACTTTTTCATATCGATGGTGATAATGATCCCAAACAGTCCACTCCCAACCGATGCGGCGATTGCCATCGTTTGCCGTTTTTGGTCAGCACCAACACACCTGGCTCCGGGATGGATGCTCCTACCTGGCGTGGAGCTTACGATCGCTGGTTGATTCTTCCTCAAGGGCGAATCAATATCATCGATTTTGATTTCTTCGAGAATATCGCAAAACAAGGAATTCCTGAACGCAGCTTGTGGCAATTTTCCTGGTCGGGAAGAACTCGTTTTGATCCCGTTTGGGATATGGTACTAGAAATGAGCACTGGGTTTCCCGGAGCTTTCGGACGCCAAGTGACGCTCAATAAAAACACCGCCCAAGAATCACAAGCTTTACATCTCGTATCCGCTTTAGAGCAAGCAGCTAGAGACAAAAAAATTGTGCTCCAAGCTCGTGGGGTTCTCATCGATGATATCCACAACAAAAATGTCCTGTTGCAGTTTCAGGCAACTGCCAATGGAGAAAACTACATCGAGTTATCCTCGAAGCAAACCTTCAAACTGACAGAGCTGATAGATCTCGCAGCTAAAGGACAATTTTCCGGAACCTTCACCGCTTATCTAGGGGGAAATTTTGACTACGAACATCCACAACCTGCACTCTGGACCTCGGGACCACTGGAGAAACAGCGCGGACGACAAATTTTTCCAACATTATTCCCAGAGCAGAAAACGCTAAAGCTCAGCGGACGCCATATTACAAAACAATCCACAATTCTCGTCGACGGTAATGCTACCCAAGGAGTCATTGAATCCGACGGCGAATCGGTCTCTATCCTACTCGCAAATCTTCCTGCTCAAGGTTTGCATTTTCTTCAAATTCAAAATCCCGATGGCTTGGCCAGCAACGAATTTCTCTTTCACGTCACCGACAAGAATCCAGACCTTAATCCCAAGACTCGATCCATGGTAGGTATGCTGCGACAGTCTGGCGTCCAGCGCCTGCTCGGAACCTGGGTCGATCAAGAGAGTCAAGGAAAGCAGCTGAAAGTCACTTATCAGTGGAAAGTGAAAGATCGCATCATTGAACATGTAAATATCGATGCTACGAGCGAATCACATGCTTTAATCGGGGTCAACAAAGCCAGCGGCAATATCTACCATATGGGTGGCACTAGCGTAGGCGCTTCGTACTCTGGCACTTGGGCCGCTGATACCAACGGAGATTCCGTACTAAACTTAAACATTGAATCCGAGAATGGTGAAAGGCATACGCTTAATGTCCGCTACCATTTTGAGGACGAAGATCATTTCAACTTGATTCTAGAACTACCTCAGCCCATTGTTATCAAAATGGTACGTGCCAAACCATAATTGTGCTTCCTGCTCAGAATCCTTTCTCAATTACGATCCATTTTCTGAACAACGTTACATTCTATCCGTGGAGACTTCACTTAAGCCAAGGTGAAGTCTCTGCGGTTAGTGAGGCGCTCGATACCACCATTCAATCGGAAATGACGTGCCGCTAACCATTAACGTTTGGATCGTGGCCTCAATCGATTGCATCGTCACCGTAGGACAGCATCTGTGCGACTCAAACCTGTGCGTTCAATCCATTTTACGCGGCCCACTACAGATCACTTTCGGCGTTAACTCCTTTTGTCGTCGACAAAACGGCCCAGGGGAAATGCATGCCGATAACAACTTGAAACTAGCGGTTTATTACTGACGTCACCTGCATTTTGCTGAATCGATCGACCACGTGCCCAAACCTCCATACTCCTAAAGTTGGTGCAAAATATTTCTTACTCGGCAATATCTCAAAATTTTGACCGCTGCCCCGTGCCCATTTTTTGCCAAAATAATGAAGGTTCAACAGAGTAAAAAAGGCACCGCTCATACCCATTCGTTGCTCAATTAATGCTAAACTGATGCTTTCAATTTGCGGTTATCCAGGAAAAACCTCGCCTGGCCCTAGAACGTTCGGAGCGGTGATATCCATGAAGAATTCAAGTTTCTTTTTTCCAAGTTTGCAATCGTTTACCAACAACGCATTCCGCGCGGTATTCGTGATTGCCTCGTTAATGCTGACCATCAGTAACAACGTCGCGATCGTGGCAAATGATTCCTGGACGGGCTTTCAAAATGGAGGACAGCTAAAGACGGACTCATTACCCGATTCATGGGATGCATCGGGAACCAATATTGCATGGAAAGTTTCCATCGATGGATATGGTCAATCTTCTCCGGTAATCTTTGCTCAACAAGCTTTCGTTACTTTCACCAGCGGTCCGAACAAAGAAAAATTTCATGTGGCAGCTTTCGCATTGAACGATGGGGGAAAACTGTGGCAACAAAACTTTACCAACCCAACACCGGAAGAGAACAATAGCTATGTAAGCAGGGCGGCTCCAACACCCGTTGTCGACTCCAATGGGATCTATGTAAGCTTCGAAGGAGGCTTAGTGGTTGCTCTCACTGCTGATGGCAAAATTCGTTGGCAGGTAGACCTTATCGAGAAGTATGGTCCCATAAAAGCTCGACATGGCTTGGCAGCCTCCGTGGAACAATCAACAGATCGATTGTTCGTGTGGGTCGAGCGAGAGGAGAAACCTTATGTTTTAGCTCTCAACAAAACTGACGGTGAGATTGTGTGGAATTCGCCCGGTGTTGGCGCCACCAGTTGGAGCAGTCCGCGTGTTTTGCCTGTCGCGGGCAAACAACAATTGCTGTGCAGTGCCAGTGGAAAAATTGCTGGTTACGACACGCTTACCGGCAACAAACTGTGGGAATTTTCCGATATCGCCAACAACACAACTTGCACTCCAATTCCCGTGGGAGATGGACTTTTTGTTATCGGTGCCTCCGACGGCCGCGGCGAACAAGGAGGAGGAAAAACGGCTGCTTCCAACGGACTCATCGAGATCAAACCAGCAGCAGATGGGAAGTACGATGTGCAATATAAATGGCGTGCAGAAAAGGCTACTTGTAGCTTTGGCAGTCCCATCGTGGCTGGCAATAAAGTATGGATCGTCAATCGCGCTGGGGTACTCTTCCAACTCGATCTGGCAAACGGTAAGCAAATTTCAGCTGAACGAATCTCCGCTGGCAGCGTCTGGGCAACCCCACTCGCTACAGAGAAAAACGTTTACTTCTTCGGACAGAAAGGGCTCACCTCCATTATCGACCTAGCCTCGGCAAAAGAACTTGCGACATGCTCAACCTGGGATGGAGCTGGAGATGCTGCTCCCGCAGCCATGGGCGGAGCAGTATTATACGCTGCAGTGTTCGCGGACAATACACTATTGATTCGAAGGGGCGACGCACTCTTCGCTATTCGACAGACTAAGACTCAATCCAATTAGATCTACCGACAGCACTAGACTACGGCGTTAGCCGTGGTTTTCGCCGCAGCATTAGCCGACGGCTTAATCCGCGTTTTTCAATAGGAGCGAAGAGTCCAACCGTTTAGCCATTTGCCGGCTCGGCGTTAGTCGCGGTATTCGTTTTTTTGGATAGGCACTACACCGTAATTTTCATTGCGATCCAATAAGGTTTTGATTCGATCATGCTTACTAAAGTACTACCAGCATTCGTTGTCGCTTCGGTCATCCTCTTAGGCCACTGTGATAACCTAAGAGCGCAGGTCCCCAACTCCCAAGCCGATGACAACCAGAAGGCCACCCATCAAGGTCGCGCTGAGCATGCAATACCGGACCTGCCGTTTCCCATCACAAGTTTCGGTGCCGCAACGATTGGTACCAAACTTTACGTGTATGGGGGACATACAGGTGAAGCCCATGCGTACGTGAACGAGGACCAGAATGACAAACTTTTGGTTATAGATCTAACCAGCAAGCAGCCCGAATGGACCGAAATCACCGTCAATGAGAAACTTCAAGGTCTTGGGATGGTTGCCTATAAAAGCGAAGTTATCGTTCTCGGCGGCTTTACCGCTTTAAATAAGCGCGGGGAGAAACAAAATCTGAAGTCTCAAGCTTATGTGCGCGCTTTTGATGTGGTCAAGAAATCTTGGCGAGATTTACCGCCTTTACCCGAGCCGCGCAGTAGTCATGATGCGGCTTTAATCGGTAGCACTATCTACGTTGTCGGGGGGTGGAATATGCAAGGGGCCAAGGAAACACGCTGGCATTCTACCGCCTGGGCGCTCGACATGTCTGCCGCTGAACCCCAATGGAATAAAATTGCCGATCCACCGTTTACTCGTCGCGCCGTGGCGACAGTAGCTCATGAGAATAAACTCTTCGTGATCGGTGGTATGAACGAAGACAGCAGTCCTACGAAAGAGGCAGAGTACTACGATCCACAGAACAATACTTGGCATGACGCCGCTTCCATTATCGGCAATGAGGATATGGCAGGGTTTGGCGCGGCGGGCTGGAGTCTCAATGGAACTTTAGTCATCACCAGCTATGAAGGGGATATAGAACGCTGGGATGCTTCCAAGCAGCAGTGGGTTGGCGTGGGAAAAACAAAAGATGCCCGTTTTTTCAACCGCATCCTTCCCATCAATTCTAAACAGCTAGTCTCCATCGGCGGCGCTAACATGGAAGTTGGCAAATATACTGGAATCGAATTGATCGATTTGGAATAGCAAGGAGTAAGTTCGCACGCCCGAGTCGAACGAATCCTGACATTCAGCCGCAAGAATTTGCAAGCGATTCGCTACCCCCACATCACTCTCATCACCAAGAGTGTTTGTCGGTCAACGATTCGCTCGCACTTCATCTCAACGCGTCGTCGCAAACGGTAGTGCACAGATCGTCACGATGTCAACTATTCCAAAATCAATATTTCTACCTTGCGGAAGTCGACCGGATGACTTTCTGATTGTAACGATATTGTCCCGCGATCCAGTTGCACCATTCCATCTTTGATAATGCGTTTTGCGTTGCCATCACCCGGATCAAGCTGCGGACGTTGATATTCCAAGACAACCTCTCCATCTACGATGTGCTTGATTTCCTTGTTGCCATCGACATAAATTTCAGCGGTCACCCATTGATCGCCATGATAAGTCTTGGACTTAGAACTGGTACAGTGGCGAGTGATTAGCTTTCCATCCATTTCGACATGAGTTCCAGGGGTGCACAAATTTAGGGTTGTTCGAGGATTCCTGCCATCTCCTCCCAAAAGCTGCACCTCGATCGAACATGGAAAATCCTGATCGAGGGTCATACTCTGAGCCGTTTGTCCATGCAACATCACACCACTGTTACGGATCGCCCAGCCAGGTCCACCTGGAACCTGCTTATCAACAAAGCGATATTCCACTCGGAAGCGATATTTGGAATAAGTTCCCTCATGGAATAGGTGCCCAAATCGTTCTTGAAATTCTGGATAAGCATCATAACGCACCTTCAGCAAACCATCCTCCACGCGAAATGTATTGCCAAAATTCTCCCCCGCTGGAAAACCTCGAATCTTCGGAGTCCATCCCGTCAAATCTTTGCCATTAAACAGCTGAACCCACTTATCTTCCTTGCTACTTCCATCGTCTTGTGGGTCAACAGCAAACCCAAGACGTGCTAACAAAGCCACTAAAAACAAGCCGCTTATGAAAATACGCGATTTCATGAATGCATCACCATTTTCTTTGTAAGGAGAGTCGACCCCAATCGAGCGTTGAGTATACCATAAATAAGAACGTCTTTCTTCGAGCCTGTCCGAAAACCGTTATCCGTCTTGGCGTTCGCCCCGGTTCTAGGGTTTTCCGATAGGCACTTACCTCTATTCCGAAGGGCCACTTCCATGTCGAATCGCCGGGACTTTCTGACCGCAACCGCCTTATCGACGCTGGCATTGGGCGTGGCGCGAGCCCAACCCAATACGGTTTCCGACCTGCACCGAAGCACGCTCGAGCAGGGGACATTGAAGGTGATGATTGGAGACAATACATCGACTCCGGAGCATCGTCCGGGATACAACGGAGTCTGGGAATTGTTCCATAGCTCGTTGCCTCGATCCATCTTTGTTCCCGGCATAGCGGGACTCAATCTGGAACATGCCATTACTGGGGTGGCGCTGACCGATGACGATCATTTCTTTGAACCGCGACGCGCTGCGATGCAATTAAAGGAACTGGGACCAGGACAAGTCGAATTGTATCAACCCCCAACTCCATACACGTATGTCGAAAGCTGGACTGTTTTTCAATGTTCCGGCGACTGTTATTTGGATATGTCTTTCCGTTGTCGCATTCATCGCGGCCCTTTTCCCAACGGCTATTTGGCACTTTTTTGGGCAAGCTACATCAACGCGCCAGAAGACAAATCGATGTACTTCTTGGGAACCTTAGATGGCAAGACAGAACAGTGGTTACAACTATGTACCCAGTTCCATAACGATCAGAGCACTGTCCGGCATCGAGACGATACCTTCGAAATGAAATTCGCGGATGATGGCCGCCCGGCTTTGTTCAAATCAATCTCGCCAGTGCGTTACACCAAACCGATGTTTTATGGCCATATCGGAGAACTGATCTGGGGAGTGATGTTTGACAAGCCGAATGGTATCCGCTTCACTCACTCTCCTAGTGGAGGTGGATTCAATCAAGCGGCACTCTCATCCAATCCAGCTTGGGACTTCCAGTATGTGATCGAAAACCCGGACACCCACCGCGAATACGGATTCAGTGCGCGAACCTTTCTGGTTCCGCAATGCTCTCGAGACGAGTTGCTCAACCATTTGGCTAAATGGCAACAGCAATCCACAAATAACACCCATAAATAATCAAACCGAAAAGTAGACCGCATGGGACGGTGGTAAACCAAGCCAATACAATTTCCCCGAGCATTTTCCAATGCGTTTTTCTATTGACCCATCCCATTCCTGCAATTGCTCCGACACTCACTTGTGTCGTACTAACCGGTAAACTTTTTAAACTTGCTGTAATCACCAAAATACTCGTTACCAGACTGGCGGCTAATCCTTCGGCTGGACTCAATTCGGCAATCTTCTTTCCCAATGTTTCCGCAACATTGCGAGCATCAAATAGCCCGCCTAGCAACATAAAGAAAGCAACGAACAAGAAGGCGGATGGTACGTTGACGTCCGGCAATAGCATTACTATGGCTACCATCTTAGGAGTATCGTTAAGTCCACGAGCAAAACTCGCAGCGCCAGCACTGCCAAAGTGCAGAGAATCGCGAATGAAACTTTTCTCGTTGGATACAAAACGTGAACTGGAAATTACCCAAAAAAGCACCAGTGCTAGCACAATAGCCAGCACTGGGCTTAGCAACATTGGGACCATAAAGCTACTGAAGAGATTGTTCCAGCGAATATCAGTCTGAAGTGATCCGAAAAGTGAGTTGGCCACACCGCAACCAGCCAGCGCTCCGACAAGGGCATGAGTCGTTGAGACGGGAAAAGAGAATCGAGTTGCAAGAAAACTGGTTCCTGCTGCGGCGAGGGCAACAGATGCGGCAAAGAACGGGGCTTGAACGACGGAGTCCGACAAAAGTCCTCGGCCACCGAAGGACTTCAGCAAACCCGATGCTAGCCAGTAGGACATCAGCGACCCAGCAAAAGTAAAGCCGTTTCCCAGGTTCAACGCGGTTTTCAAACTGGTCGTACCGCTACCGTAAAGCGATGCAACCCCTTTGAAATTCGCGTTGGCACCGTTGGTGAATGCGACACAAGCAACAGCGACTAGCAAAACGCAGACTTCGAGCAATACCCACCTCTACCGCATATCTATCTGGAGTTGCCCATAATACCAACAAAATTAAACTCTAGACAACTCTATATGCATCATGAAATCGCATGCAATCGACTGCAAACTTTAGCACGGCCGCATTCGCCTGTTGGTCTGCTCAGCTTTCGACCGCAACTCGATCAGTCGGAGTATAAACGCTTTATTTAGCATTCGGTTTCACTTCGGCTGGCAGATCCTTCATCGCGGCGTACTCTTTCCACGAGCCTTCGTACAGACGTACACGAGGATAACCGGCAATATGCTTTAAATAAAACCTCAGCAAACTACCCTCGCGCGACGTCCCACAGTACACGATGATATCTTTGTCTTTCGTAATGCCAGACTTTTCAAGCAACTGCATATTTTTATCTAAGGCTAAAAATTTGTGTGTGTTTTCAACGTCCATTAACTTGGCCCAATGAAGGGAAATGGCACCTGGAATATGCCCCTTCCGCAACCAAACATCGTCATCCCCAATGTACTCGTTGTACGGTCTAGCATCGATAATCAGAACGTCAGAGCGTTTCTTCGCCTCCAGTACCTCGGAAACGCCAACACCAATCTCTCTCTTTTCAACTCCCTTCACCGTGCCCGGTGGATTACCGAAATATTCTTGCGTTATAGGGAGACCTTCGCTCTGCCAACTCGCTAAACCACCATCGACTATTCGGATGTCTGTCACGCCATACTTTTCCAAAACATAAGCTACCATGCTTGCGCTGAGAATCTCATCGTTAGGAAGCTTCGCGCCGGTAGCGTAAACGATGTGTGTCTTACCGGGCTGTATTCCTGCTCGATTTAGCAGCATCACCGTCAGGTCGCTAGGCAAATATTGAACAGGAACCCCAAGATCGGTGCCGCGGAGTGTATCAAAGTTGAGATGATGCGAATTGGGAAGATGGCCGCGAAAATAATCCTTATAACCACCGCGGGTGTCGATAACGATTGGCTTATCCTTCACCGAGCTATTTTGAATCAATTTGTGGGCTTCAGCAGGCGAAACAATCGCAATCTCTGCCTGAATCGGTAGAGATGATCCAATAACAAGGCAAAACCAGATCCATGTTTTCATCTATTTGATCCCTTCCTCGCGGAGTTCTAGCGGGTTATAGAAATTGTTACCGGGAAGACCAACGACTCCACCATCGCAGAACCCACGAACATTCCAACGATCGTTTGAACATTGTATCTTGGCAGCCTAGCGCCGTGAACCACATAAAGCTCATTTTTTTGGACAAGATTACCACTTAGTCTGAATCAATGCTTCTCACCAACTTCGCTAATCCAGCCGCACAGCGGAATTTCTTGACATTTCAAAATTTGGACATAAGCTTCCAGTTACAAACAGTTAGTATCCCATAACCGCCAAA
>JBIKMB010000158.1:0-13270 GCA_044359485.1 Pirellulaceae bacterium
CAGGCTTGTGGATGTTGGTTCCGGCGGGGATACGTTGCGAAGCGAGTACGCCAACAATCCTTGAAGCGGGATGGACCGTTGGAGATATCACGCCTGACCCACAGAAGTTTCATGTTCCACTGAGTGTTAGCGTCGGTTTCTTGTGTGTCATCCGAACGCATTGGCATCGGTTTAGCTTTGCGATCGGTGCCCGCATTGAAGTGCGGTGCCCCTGCACATCGCCACTGTAATCAACGCCGGATCATGCCGGCGGTTGGGCGTGCAGATGGGGTTTGCGATGCAATAGGATTGGGAAATAAACTAAAAGCGAAGTGGACAATTTAGGACCATTATAATTTCGGCGGTGCATACCGAGATGGGGAAACAAGCGAAGCGATCGCCCGCTCCACGTCGGCCTCGTGCCGGTCGGGAGCATGACTGGCAGCTACCAATCCGACTGCCGACTCCCGCGGCGAACCAACAAGGATCCAATGCCAGTCGACTCTCTCGAGCCGCCTTGGCAACTCGCCTCGATCGAAGGGGCCTTCGATCGATGACGGCTCGGTGAAGTATAATGGCCCTAGAAACTTGTTTGCTCGCCGACAAATCGCGAAAGTCGGGGGACGTTAGGTTGCCTGTGTTGGCCGATAGCGGAGCATTTAGAAGTGACCCACGCGGGAGCAAATGGGAATTGACCCACGCGGTTCGTTGGGAACGCCTACAAGGCAGTCCGGACTAGGAGCTGCACCTGACCCTGCCGGCTGACCTAGTTTCCCGGGGCTCACCGCGCTGCCCCATCGGCTGTGAGCTTCCCCGGCCGCGCAGGTGAATCCGGTCGTGATCCGCTTGAGCCTGGCCGTAAATTTCGTTCGGAAAATCCCGGCGTCTTGCAAATATTGCGGCCCTTTAGTCGAATGTTAGGTGTTAGCTGCGATATCGAACGAAAATTCGTAGCATAAAATCGTCCACTTTGCCACTCTCTTGATGCCACATGCGAGGAGCTACTAAATGTTCGCAACAAAGACCTTGTTCGGTGCCAGCGTACTTTTCGGTGCCAGCGTACTTTTCGGTGCCAGTCTATCGGCTGATGAAAAACAACCGTTGGATGCCAAAAAAGTAGTCGGTCACTGGCAATCTGTTAAGCTGGAAGGTAACGATATCGGTACCTTCATCGTAAGTATAGAGGCGGAGTTTGGGGAAGACTTCCGAGTAACTCTCACTGCAAAGCTAAAACAAGAAGGCGAGGTCAAAACGGACACAAAGAAGGGAACATACAAGGTGGTCGGAACGAAAGAACTGGAAATGACCTTCGGAAACGAAACGCGCCGGTTAAAAGCGTGGTTCCAGGAAGGTCAACTCGTAATACAGGATCCAGAACTTGATTCGCGCGTTCATTACAAACGGGTCACGCTAAAGAAATAGCCCTGCGGGTGGCATAACAAATGAAGAAGAGACCAAGTGGCAAGTATATACCTTGATGTCTCTGTGCTCCGAAAACTGCGAATCAATGACACGGTTCGGTCTTCCTAGAATGGCTTGCGGATTTACCCCAAATGGTATGTCCGAAGCGTCATTTAACTCCGCAGATCTATCGCGATTGCAAATCCATGGTCGGTCGATCGTTTTAGATCACCAGACGCAAATTCGGTCTTTTCTCAATCGTTACTGACTTGAAATGCGTCACCTTTTCGCCATTCTCAAAGGACGGGTAGCCGTCTTCGCCGATCCGCAAACAGGATAGGCCGATTACTTTCGTGCTCTTTGGCCGGCCTCGCCAGCGATTCAGGCTGGCACGTACCAAACGCCAATCGGCTTTTCACGCTCTAGCCGGTTTCTCCAGCCCCTGGCTGAGTATTGAGCCATACTGAAATAGGAATAGGTCCAAATTGTCATTTGGAGCTACCGCCATGCGAATCCTATCCTCTCTGCCTTGACTCACACGTTGAATCGAATCGTCTCAGTTAGCTTGGCTATTACTCGCGTTGATGGATCGTCGAAAAAACGATCTCCTGGATCAGACAGTTTCGCCGGTTGGTTGCGTGCCACGAATACCACAGTCGGATCTATCAAGCTTTTATACACCTAGCTTGTGGATATATCTGTTTAAGACGGCTTTGAAACAAGCTCTAGCAATAGACCGCTTGAAGATTGAGGCAAGCTGATCGGTGAAGTCCCTAGCGCCAACGCCATCCTTGATCGATTTTTGCAGCATGCGAGAATGGGTTTGTACTTCCTTATGGTTTTCACCAAGCTGCATCACCCCTCAAAGGGAGGCGAGAGTGAAGGCCACTAGTACTTCTTACTTTTTAGATTCCTGACCCGCAGTCGTCTCGACGGTCGCAGTACTAATAAGCGACCATTCTCAAGCATGTGACGGGCGACAGCATGAACCAAGAAACACCACCCCCAATCAGTCCCAGTGCAACTGCCCAAGGGGTTGTTGCGAGCCTAACTAAAAGTGCAGGCGCTGCCACGAAGCTAGTAGGCTTACAAGCAGAACGCACCAAACTTACCACAATAACGCTTCCTGCAGCCTACCGAGCCTTGGGAAAGGACTGCATACAGCAAAAGAGACACCTGGATAGCGTCAAGGAGATGATCGAACAACTCCGTGCAATAACTGCCGAGTTGTCGAGCCTAGCTGAACCTCCCAAAGCCGATTCGTCCAAACAGTCGCTTACCGAGAAAGCGAAAGCTGCCGGTAAGCAAGCAGTAGATCTGGCCCGAAAAAAGCAGCTCGAAATGAAGAGAGAATCGCTATGTGGAAGCATTGGAAAAGCGATTTACGATAACCATAAGGAGTCCAGTAGTTCAAAGGAACTGGTCTCCCCCATACAAGCAGCACTCAATCGCATAACCGATTTGGATTCGGAGATTGCAAGTCTGTCGGAAATCGGAAAGGGATCATGGATAACACCGAAACGAATACTAGCGGCTGCAGCGGCTGTGCTATTGCTCCTTACAATATCACTTTTATCCTCAGGAAAGGCTTCCACACAATCAGGATCTTCCACTGGCAAAATGTACTCGAAGTATTCGCAGCAGAAAATGGGAGTTAGCTGGGAAATTGCCGGTGGTCCCACCTACGACAAAAATGCAATGGTTGAAATCGCAAACAAGTTTAACGGATCAAAGAGCAGGTCTAGTTGGAACGTAAAAGACGCCATCGATATTCTTGGAGAACCAACGAGCATCCGTCGTTTTAACTTTGCTTCCGACAACCCGCAGGAGTTAAATAACCCCGCCATCGCAGAAAATTTGAAAGCTAGATGGAGATCCGACTTTGACACGCTGACATACGCAGGCAAAAACGATCCGGAAAATAACTTCATCACCCTATCTTTTCGAGACGGTCTTCTTGATGAATCGATGGGCCCCACATTCAACATCAAGTGATAAAAAACTTCGACGTTCTCTCCGTACCTCAGAACAGCGGCAGGCGAACATTAAATCGTACTTGGCGATCACCTAAGCCTCTTTTGGTGATAGGGCTATCTTTGTGATTCATCCAAATCGACTGGAATCGCTACCGGAACTTTCACCATGGACGAGATTATTGCGATAATCGATCAAGAAGGAATCAAACTATAAGATTTTACTGGTTTATTGCAACATAATCGCGAGCAGACGTAGTCTAAGTGAAATTCAGGGGTGTCATTGGGCGATACGAAAATAGAATGCCGATTGGAAGTGCACCAAATGTGCAGCTTGGTTCTTAGCCCACGTTCCATCCTATTAAAACGTCTGCTTACTCGCGGAGTGATTGATCCACAATCACCGTAATGCTTTTGTCATAGGGAGCTGTGATCGATAGATCCTTCAAATTCGCTAGTAACATGCCCCGTAATTGCTGCTACTTCTCAAAATCCTTTCTCTAGATTGCACATGCTACACCGCACGTTCTCTCAAGAATTTTTTCCTAGACACCGCAGGGAAAACCTGAAATAATCCAAAACAGTTACCTCAATAATAGCCTCCCCGATTTATTGCCAGAACCCCGGCTGGGCCAATCACAAATTAATCAGCAGAACTGCGACTTTGCAATGAAGCAAACCAATCGACGACAAATGTTATCCCTGACGGCCGTGGCTGCAACTGCATCGGCTATAGGTTGCGGTTCCTCAAGTAACATTGATTCCGTAAAGCAGTCGGTTGATGCCGCAGCGGACAAAATTCAAGATGCAGTGGAAAGTTCCTCGACCGAAGATTTGAAACGCTATAAGGTCGCACTGCATGGGTACCAAATCGTTTCGATGCTGATCGCCGGTCGCGTCGTTTTTCTCCCCTATCCAGGAATGAGGATACTTTCGGTTGTCATTTTCGCAACATCCATCGCTGCTAAACTATCTGTAGAATATATCGACGATGAATTGATTCATCGCAAAATTGAAGAATCGCTCACCGAAAAAGAGCGTTCTGTGACGGAGTCGGACCGATCTGTTACGTTTACCACCGAAAGCGGGATCGCCGAAAAGCAATACCTGGCGCCAACTATATATTCGAACGAATAAATAGGTGTATCAAACCCAAAAAAATGCTTGAAATGCGCTGTATCGATCGTCAGATAAATCTCGCTCGCCCGATTTGTAACGCAGTTTCGAGTTCTGGTAGTAAACGATTCGCCACCGTTCATACCGCAGCGCGATGGAGTAACCGATCGGCAACCACTCCTAAGCTGGAAAAACCCTCAGCCCAAAACCCATTTATTTAGATACTACCTCAGCTCAGGGAATCTTCTGGCTCTCAGTTTCCCGAACCCATTTCCAAAAATCCTCGGCAGGCCGCTCGTTGATGAGTTCCAGCGTAGTGACCGAGCGCAGAATCTCGCTGTCCCGCTCCCTGTCAAAGTCGAACGAGATCATCTTCAATTGACGCATCGTCCTGAGTGCGCTCCAATCGGTGATGCCTGTCTTATAAATGTTTAAATATTGCATTGGACTGTTCGCTAAAGGAGACAGATCCGTCAGCGGATTGCCATGAATCTCAAGAGTGTGCAAGGGCATTCCTTCGAGTACGCTCATATCCTTAATACCACAGTATTGACATCTCAGATCCTCCAAGGGCATGCCCGATAATACCGATAAATCGTTGACCTGAGTATTCGCCATATGCAGGTACGTCAAAGCCATTCCTCGAATCGGCGCCAGATCCGAAATCATCGTGTTGTGGATAAATAAGCGTGTGAGCTTCGCGTGGCTAATTGGGGACAAGTCAGTGACGTTCGAGTTATCGACTCGAAGAAATGTTAACGGAGCGTTTCGCAGTGGCGATAAATCCTCTACCAGCGTACTTGTGACTTCTAAATTTTCGATTGACATGCCTTCTAACGGAGATATGTCAACCAGCTTACCATTGTGTTTCCAGGTGAACGTTCCACTTAAATTGACAGACCTCAAATGCTTTAGTGCCGCCAGCGGACTGATATTGGTGACGTGGTCCGTGCGCATATCCCAAAGTATAACTCGGCCATCCTTCTGCTCGGTCATCACCGTGCCATCAAATTCGGGGTTCAGCTCTTTAAGCTTGGCAATGACTTCCGCAATTTGCATCTCGGGAGGCAGCGTCGCAATATGGGCGATCCACTCAGGATCCATGGCACGCGATTCGGACTGGGACGCCCCCTCCTTCAATCCGCTTGGAACGAGATAGAACATGCCGATACACAGTATGGGCACCAAAACAAACAATGGAACCCATCCTCCATTTCGTGGCGGTGGTTTCGAGAGGTTTTTAAGTTCTTCAGCAAAGGCTTTGGCAGTTGGAAATCGACCCTGCGGCGTGCGTTTCAACGCTGTTTCGCAGACGCGCAGTAGACCAGCAGGGATTTCTTGAGCATTCAAACGCACCCCTGAAACAATCTCTTGCTTGACGGTTGCGGGATGGTCTGAACTATAGGGCAAATTACCGGTAAGCAATTCGTATAGGACAACACCCAAACTGTAGATATCACTGCGATGATCGATTTCTTTTCCTTCAAGTTGCTCGGGAGCCATGTAGCGCAACGTACCGATTGACGGCGCAAATCGTCCCGTCTTACTGGCAGATTGTGCAATACCAAAGTCGGCAAGAAGTGCTCTCCCGTGATGATCGACAAGAATATTGGCCGGCTTAACATCACGATGAATGATACCTTCGTCGTGAGCGTACTGCAGAGCTTCAGCAACCTCCGTTGTCCACTGAATCGCTTGCTTTTGGGTTGGGTTTACTCTTTTGATTTGTTGAGTCAAATTCCCCCCCTCGACGAATTCAGAAACGATGAAGACCTTGCCATCCTCACGTCCAACGTCAAATATGGGGATGATTCCGGGGTGCTTCAGCCGAGCCACACGCCTTGCTTCGGCCATGAACGCATCGGTTGAGTCCAATCGACTGGGCTTGGGGAGCTTGACGGCTACATTTCGATGCAATTCAAGATCATAAGCTCGCCAAACCTCCGCAAATCCACCTTCAGCGACAAGCTCATCCAGTCGATAACGCTGCCCGAGCGTCTTCGGTTCTCGAATGTCAATTCGGCCCTTCTCCTCAGGGCCGACTAACTCAAACTGCTTATCTAGCCAATCAACTTTTCTTAACGCGACAATGCGATGCTCGAGTTCCTGAGCAAGTTGAGGGTAAGCATGGCATAGTTCGATTGAGGAAACATCTTGACCTTGCTCACGCAACTCGTCCCAGCGGAGCAATAATTCGGCCAGCAGTTCCTCATCCTCTTCCGTCACTGTTTAACGCCTCGCTTAGCTTTACTTTCACAGCTTGCCATCGTCGCTTGATCGTTCTTAACGACATCCCCAGCAATTTGGCAACTTCTTCTTGGGTAAGCCCATCGTAAAAAATAAGATTGACGATCTCTTGGTCCGATGGCGACAACGAATCGACCTGTTGATGAAATTCACTCCAACTTTCAAGGTCTTGCGGCTCTGCACTGATGGTATGCAATGAACCACCATCATTGTCGGCTGGTTGACCATCGGTATGATGGTTTGCCGCATCACCATGCGGTCCAAAATGATGCCTGGCAAGGTCCAGTAATTCTCGTCGAACCTGGACCGCTGCCAAGTTGAAAAAATGACGAACCGATTCCACTCGAACTTCCAACAAGGCACGGTGCAGCTTAACCATCGAGTTTTGAAAAACATCATCAGTCTGCTCCCACCGCCTAAGCTGTGGAAAGCTGTGGAACATCCTGCGAGTGAGTTTATGCAAGCGATCACAAGCGTGGAACAAAAGCTCCTCACGCGCACTATCATCCCCCTGAAGTGATCGGTCGATCAAATTCTGCAACTGCGTATCAGTTCCAGCTGGATTCGGCATGACGGGGCTCCAGAGTCAGATGAGGATTCATCCGATTATACCTGGAAAAACTCGCCATTGCTCCCTCCTAACTAGTGATGCGGAAGAAGTTGCCAGCCTGGGCCAAAAAACTTTGGTCAAACTTTAGTGGCTAAAGTTACGGGCAGGGAAACGACATAGCCCCAAACGCTCTCCGCCCCACGGCGGCGCGGGACCCTGGCCTCGCGGCACACCGGTTAAACGCTTCGCCACTGTCCATAGACACGCCACGCTACCCATGTGCCCCCGGGACTCAGAAGTGTGCTGAAATCTTACAACCCAACTCTTCGGCCTGCCGTCGATATTCTGTTTCGTTGGTTATTCCCAGGGTAAACGTGCCGTGGATCCGGAAATTTAGAGCCTGGCACGTAATCTGCACTGCAAGGCAAGAACCGATGTCACAATCCTAAGAATACGATCGCGATGAACGTCGCAGACCTAAACCATTCACGCTGCTCTCTTGGGACATTGCGAATCGCTTAAAACTCGCAACCATCAGGACATGAAGCGGCGAAAGATCGGACCCTTTTTCGAAGGAAATTGAAATGCTCGAGCAACGCAAGTTTCTTTTCCCTCGCGCAATGCTGTTGCTGCTGCCCCTCTTTTGCTTCGCTCCTGTCAAGCCACTTTGGGGCCAGGTGCCATCAACGGCTGTCCGTATGCAAAAGGTGATTCGCCAGTTTGTCCAAGATACCGACAATGAACTTGTCGGTGTTGGTTCGTGGATCACGGGTGGCAGCTATCGCGATATCCTTGATACCAAAAATCTTATCACGGCTTCCGATCATGACTTACGACTTATCTTAACAAAAGCCTGCGAGCCAGAACAAGCCGTCACAAAATGGAAAGAGGTCCGTCGGCAATTGATTCTTTACATTGATAAGGAATTTAAGTCCGAAGCATCTTTCGTCCGTGCTAAAACGAATTTGTACGCCCCCAATCAAGCGATGGTGGGGGTCGAAGATGCCGAAGATGCGCGAGCGTTTTTTATAAGACATAATGAGGTTCCAAATCTGGGCTACCATAGGCAAGTCGATGCCAAAGCGGCCAAAGAAAGTGCGGAAGGCCTCTATGGTCGGGGCGCAAAAGCTTGGACGCAAAGCTATGAAAAGTCCGCCGGCAGACGCTTCTATAAACTCCAAGGTCAGGTTTTCACCAGTGGCACCCAATACTTACACGAAAAGGAACTGATAGCTTTGTCGACACCTAAAGGTGCCACCAACACCGCTCGACAATGGATCGAACATACGCTCGAAGCCCTGGGAAAGGAAGATGGCAGGGCCGTCGGCAAACATCTAGAGCGATTAGAGCGAGACATTACCAAAGCAAAAAATCTATTGGGCCTGAGCGTTGACGAAGCCTTTCGAATGGAAGCCAAAACTCTCGCCGCTCAATTGAAAAGTAACCCAGCCTCGCTGAGCTACGTACGGGATCGGGTCACGCAACTCCTGCAGAGATCTTCCGTCGAAACTGCGATTCTCGCCCGTTTTGAAGACTCCTCCAAAACTCAGCAAGCGATCTTTCGCGCCCTCTTAAGAGCCATTCAAAGTGGCGATGAAACCGGCAAAAAGATTCTCGAATTGGCAAAAAAAGTACCGGTCGCAACCATTCTGGACGCCTTGGCCCGCCTCTTTTCGGCCTATGAATTAGGTACAGCCTACCAACAAGCCGATTATCTCAAGGCGCTCGCTGCAATGCAAATACAGCTTGATCCCTTCGCCATTGGTATCTTGGCAGAAATCACTTATCAATGCATCGAATCGGCAAAGGATGCCGGTGCTACACTGGTAGCCAATCGCCAAGATTGCAGTGACCTCATGCAAGGCATTTACGCCGGAGGCAACTTCGAAGCGGAAGGAACGACGGTCACCCAGGATGAATTGTTCCATCGCTTTAAAGATGAAAATGAGCTCAAAAAATTTGTGATGGAACGTGCAACCGAAGCCTCCCGACGGAACCTCGGAGAAAAGAATGATGTCTATGATGCACGAATTGCAGAAGCGAAATTTGCAAAGTGCTTTCCCTCCATTTCTGCCGTTTGGAAAGCTCGACGGGAACGCCTCGCAGCGGAATACCATCGATTGTTTCAAGAATTGGTTGATTCTCCGATATCGCTGATGTATGCGCCCACTCCTCTGAGCATAGATCCAGTCACTAAAAAAGCGACAGCCACAGTCATCATCGTAGAGTCAAAAGAAGATGGCGATAGGATGGTGCGTATGAAAAAAATCGCACAACAACTCACCACTCAAATTCCCACCCTGCATTGCTACTATGTGTGGTCTCCAGGCGGTAAGGAGACGGGGCATACACAAAAACGCATTTTCGAATATACAGAACCAGGCTTTTTTACTGTGGAAGTAAAACGGGTTTGGACCTCAAAGGGGCATGGCAAGAATCCACCCGATGGATTGAATGGAAAAGGAGAATCGCTTCAAGGAATCGATGTCGAAGTTAAGGGGCGCGAGGCTGATGGAGATTATGAGGGATTTTTAGCATTCGACTCGATTCGCTTGATCAACCAGGAAGGCGTTACCACCACAATCGACCCAAAGAATGTTGAAGCCAATCGAGTAAAGGTCAAGCTCAATCTCCGAGACGAAAAAGCTTCTCTCTCCCTCGTGACTCCTGGTCTGCAAGGTGAAGAGGCAACCGTAAAAATGAGCGGTAAACTGAGCCCAAACACGAACAATTTTTCTATTAACAAAATAGAAAGCTATAAGCTAGATTCAGCACTGATCCGAAAAATCGAGATCAGTTTTGACGGCAAACTAAGCGAAGCAGATCTGGTGAAAGGCACCTGGAAAATTTATATAGCTGCCGAAAGTGTAGGGGATAATCCGCAAGAAAACGAGACTGGCTTTTTTCATGCATCGGGTACCTGGACCGTGAAAAAACTAGCAGTCCAAAAGGCGCAAAAATCGGCAGGTGCCCAACAAAAATTTCCTGAGAAAACCAAAAAGTAAAAGGGGATGGGGAAGCAATGTCACGATTTTACCTTTGGTTTGGATCACTGCTCCTTGCGAGTCCTACGTTGGCTCAAGAACAATTTCCTCTCACGCCTTTGTCAGGTATTCAAGTAGAGTACCAATGGACTGGCCTGGAAATCGAGAAATCCATCGATCAGGAGGATTTCTCGCGTATTCGTCAAGTGGAAGGTAAAGTCACCGGAGACGTCATCAAGGTTTGGGGCACGTTCTTTTCGGCGCAACCTGAGCAGGATCGATTTTTGCTCGAAATTTCCGTCGACGGTCAAAGTAAATCTTTGCGTCTGCCACCTTCCGAGCGTGAAAGAATCTCGAAATCACCGCAGACTTTCGAACTCGAAATGCCCATTGATCCAAAAGCAAAAGTTGCGACGATTTTGCTGCGAGCTAACACGGAGTCGATTGCCGGAGCGCGAGAAGTCAAAATTCAGGGAACCTTTAAAGTCCAACGCGACCCGCCACCGGACCCAGCGATGAACGATCGATCGATAAGCCGGACGATCATCGGTCGAGTCGTGCAACTTTCGGGCTCGCTCAAAGCCAAGTTGGCCGACTGGCAACAATGGCGACCGATCAAGATCAATTCAGAGATCACACCTGGTAAATTGAGAACAAGTGACAATGACTCGACTGTGCTTAATCTCGCCCATGGAGAAAAGATTTTTATCGATAAGAATTCCGAGGTCGAGCTTACAGAAAGTAGCATGATTTTGGCTCAAGGCACACTGAAGCTTCAGCGCAACGCTGATCAAAATAACTTTATTGCTGAAACACCCGATTATGTTATTGAATTTTTTGGCGAGCGCTTAGCACTTGCGTATATGGATGGGGAAACGGATTGCTCAGTGCTGGATGGTTATGCCATTATCTCGCGCAAGGCGGATTTAGAACAAGCCATCACGATCCGTGGCGGAGTGCGCGCCTTGGGCGATCCGCGTGCAATTAGCTCAGTGGAAAGAGTTTCCCCTGAACTTGAGATGGATCCCTGGAATCAGAGCGATATAGATCCTCTTGCCGAAGACAATCAAGCTACCTCGGTGACTGAGGCAACACCCCAAACAGACGAACCCACTACAGTCATTTCACCTTCTCCCACACCTGGTCCAAAAACAAAACCGAGAATCGAAATTGTACTCCCCGAGGATCGTTCAATTCCTATCATTACTCTTGATACCACCGGAGGTTACACACCCGACCGCAAAACAGAAAAACCCGAGCTCGTAATTTTTGCCGACGGGAGGGCGATCATCACAGATATTTACGGTGATTCGCCTCAAATAACGAGCCAACTGAGCAAAGAAAATCTGATCAGCTTTCTCGATTTTATGGTCAATGACCATCGGTTCTATCAACTTACCTCCGAATCCATGGTTCAAGCGGAGGCCGAATATAAAGCAAGGCAAGGGAGTGTTGAGTTGACGGATATTCCTACGACCATCATTCGCGTATCAATTTTGAATCTAACTTATGAAGTCCGTTGCCGTGGAGCCGATTTCTTGTCTGCCGAGTTACCCGAAGCTAAAGCGGTGCACGATTTTAATGCGATTGAAGCCCGCTTGCGAAAATACCTCGACAGCGTGAGAGAGTAATTGCCTTTTAACGCTTGAAATTACGTGGAGCAAATTTTTTCCCGCATGCTAAACGAGATTCATTATGGCAGCGGTTGGGACAAGAAAACCGCTGCTAATGCGGTCGGCGGATCGATATCCGGATGTATCCGAGAAAAACGCCTGTAACGATTTTGCCTTGTGGACAGACTCAAAAACCCCTCTTTTGCTTACAGTGTGCCAGATTGAATCATTTTCTAGCCTAAATTTCACTTACCAGAGTTGTCATCCTTAAGTGCTAGATACTGATTCCGTTATGCATAGGCCAGTTTTACTATTCATCAACACAAGCCGATTCCATCTCCGACACTGGACAAGCCTGCTCCGCATGCGGCGCTGGGCTTTGCCATCACGGTCACGTCGTGGCGCATCGGCGGTGGAATTTGCGGTGATAGCACCTGTGTTGTTTCTCTTACTGGGTGGCATCATAGAATTCGGTCAAGTATTTCGCATTCAACATGCCCTGACAACGGCCACGCGGCGTGGGGCACGAGTCGCTGTAGTCGAAGGCGCTTCCAATAGTGCGGTAACACAAAAAATTCAAGGCAACTGTGCCAATACGCTTGGTATCTCCTCTTCTGATGTGACCGTTGATATCTACATCAATGGGGTCAAAAACGCGGCTTTGAGCCAAGCCAGTAAGGGGGCCGAAGTGCGAGTCACCGTACAGATTCCCTATTCCAAATGCGGCGTCAGTTTCGTGGCGGCACTCTTCTCGAATACTACGCTAAAAGCTACCTGCATCTTCGAACGCGAATAGAGACTAAGCTATGAGTCCCAAAATCCGAGCGGATAAAAGTGAACGCAAAGGGGCAGTCGTACTGCTGGTAGCATTTTTTCTCATCGTAATTATCTCCTTTCTCGCGTTTTCTATCGACTGGGGATATATCTCGGTAACCGAGAGTGAACTTCAGAATGCGGCGGATGTTGGAGCAATCTCGGGCGCGCGTGCTTTGTCCGGTGGTCGGGCCGAAGTTATTCGAGCAGCCAAACTCTGGGCGGCGAAAAACCGCGCCGCCGGAAATGCGGTCGCACTCAGAGATATCGACATCGAACTCGGTCTCTGGAATGCTGAGACCGCTACCTTCACCCCCATTCCAGCTAACTCGGCCACAACACCTGATGCAGTCAGAGTCACCTGTCGACTCGATTCCTCAAGCGGCAATGCTCTGCCGACTCTTTTCGGATCGATGATCGGAAATAAAAGCGTCAATATCAGCACTTCAGCGGTCGCCCAAAACAAAGGTGGATCGTGCGGTGGAATCATGGCATTGGAAAAGATTTATCTCAACGATCGACAAGTGGGGCGCGCATCCTACACAGATAGCTACGATTCAACGAAGGGCGATTACAGCGCTCAGACACCTGGCA
>JBIKMB010000380.1:0-3890 GCA_044359485.1 Pirellulaceae bacterium
AGCGAAGCAATTTAAACCGTTTATCGTGTCGGGGGGCGGTATCGATTTTATGCGACCCTGGGTCGAGTCAGTGTACGGTATTCCGCCGGAACGAGTGATCGGGAGCAGCGTTAAAATGCGCTATGAACTCAGTGAAACGGGCCCGAGGATTATTCGATTACCGGAGATAGATTTTGTAGACGATAAGGGGGGCAAGCCGGTGGGCATACAGCGACATATCGGGCGCCGTCCCATTTTGGCAGTCGGTAACTCCGACGGTGATTATGAAATGCTGCAATATGTCACGGCCGGCAATGGCGCCTCCCTGGGTGTCCTCATCCACCATACCGATGCGAAACGAGAGTTCGCCTACGATCGCGTTTCCCATTTTGGGAAATTGAATCGAGGACTGGATTATGCGGCAAAAAATCGATGGATCGTCGTGGATATGCAACAAGATTGGGATAAAGTCTTCCCATTTTCTCGCTGAGTCGCTCCCTCGAGCGTGGACGAGTACTGGGGCTCAACAGTATCGGGTTGGCTGAACCAAAAAATCCTCCCCTTCCAAATAATTCGGAGTTTATCGCGCTCAAGTCGATTCCTTTCGGCGGAGTAGTCGTGCTATTGCTGTCGATTTTTTCTGCAGCGATTCATGCGAAAGATTCATCACCCAACATCGTTTACATTGTTGCCGACGATTTAGGCTGGAAAGATGTTGGTTTCCATGGCTCTGTGGATATCAAGACGCCCAATCTTGATCGCTTAGCGGCAGGAGGTATTACTTTAGAGCAGTTTCTATGCTCAATCGCTTTGCACGCAATCGCGAGCCGCCATGATGACGGGGTGTTATCCTTGGCGATTTGGTCTGCAGACGGTTGTGATCCCCAGCAAGGGAACGTATGGACTGGCCTTTGAAGAACGCATGCTGCCAGAGATTTTGCGAGAATCTGGGTATCGCACTGCGATGATAGGTAAATGGCATTTGGGTCATGCCGACAGAAACTTTTGGCCTCGCCAACGCGGCTTGGATTATCACTATGACGCGGTTTTGGGCGAAATTGATTACTTCACTCACGATGCTCACGGAGTTGTCGACTGGCAGCGGGACAACAAAGCAATTCAAGAAAAAGGATACGCGACGGAATTGCTCGGCAACGATGCCGTCAAGCTTATCAGCAACTATGACGAGCAAAAGCCTTTATTTTTGTACTTGGCCTTTACGGCTCCCCATGCTCCTTATCAAGCGCCGGCAAAATATGTGGATCGATTCGCGCATATCGCCGATGAAACGCGACGCACTTATGCCGGTATGGTTTCATGCCTCGATGACCAAATCGGTGAGGTTGTCGCAGCCCTGGAAAAAAAGGGAATGATGAGCAATACGTTGATCCTGTTCCACAGTGATAACGGCGGTACTCGCGATGAAATCGTTTATAATATCGAACCGTTTCGGGGAGCTGTACGCGATGGAAGTTGGAAACTGATTTGGACCACACTCTTGCCTGGCAAGGTTGAACTTTACAACCTCGATGAAGATCCCTTAGAAACACAGATTAGGGCGAGCGAGCAACCGGCAGTGGTTGAGAAGTTGAAGCACCGCATCGAGACGCTGGTGAAAGAATCCGTTCGACCTCTGTTTTTCCAAGCGGCATCCGAAGCGGTATTCAGCGGTGTGTTCGGACCTGCTCCCATACCTACCGATGAGGAATCGGTTACTGCCGAGCCATAGTCGGCCGCATACCAGAAAGTGTATCGCTTCTGCTTGCGGTTGGGTCTGGGTAAGGTGTGACGAATAATAGGAATCTGCCATTTTGCGCGAAGCAAGAGGTTCCTAAGATCGGTTCTTTCATGACGGGAGCAGAAATGCTGAATCCTTTCCGCTAACGGCACCGATGTCCCCCGCAGACGTGTTTCGTCAGGTGTTAATCAGTGGGATTGCCTTAACATCTTGAAGTTGGATGCAACAAGGTTTGGTTCCTATCCAAAAAAACCAAAACCGCGGCTAACGCTCCAGCGGCTTATGGTTTTCGGATAGGCACTTCGTTTACAAGCGACCCAAGGAGGGGTGTATGGCGTTTTCAACTATGCGGCAGTTGCTCTGTCGATCGACGTTCTGTGCTGCATTGGCCGCCTCTGTCTCTTCAGCACTCGGAGTGCAACTCTCTCGAGCGGATGAGTATTACGCGGGTGATCCCTCTGCAGTTTACGCGCCGGAGGATGCGACAAGCGAAACAAAACCCACTGCGCTGCCGAATCAGGAAATGAGCGCCACGGGGAATCCAGGGAACTCTTGCGACCAACTTGCATGCGACGATTATCTGTCGTGTTACGGATGCAGTGATACTTGGTGGGAAGGTCAAGATACGAACTTCCGTCAACGACTTGCGGCTAAGGGTGTTACCTTTAATAACAATCTAACCGGGTTCTATTACGGGGTGGCAGGTGGCGGAAACGAACAGGAGTTTCGCTTCGCGGGACACGGCGACTACTTGATGAATGTTGACTTCATGAAGGCGGGTGGTCCCCCGGGTCTATTCTTGAAGGTTCGGGCCGAACATCGGATGGGTGAATCGATCGGTCAACCGGCCGGATCGCTCTTGCCACCCGTTCTTGCGTCCGATTTACCGACACCTGAATCAGAAAATCTCTATTTGACTAACGTTCTCTTCACGCAAGCTTTTTCAGAGAACTTTGCTGTTTTCGCTGGAAAGCTTGATACCTTGGACGGGGACCAAAATGCGTTCGCCTCGGGCCGTGGTATTACCCAATTCTCCAATACCGCATTTGTGATTACACCGATTGGTTTGAGAACCATTGCTTACTCCACCCTGGGAACAGGCTTCGTCATTCTCGATCAAGGAGAACCTGTCTTCTCGTTCTCGGTATTGAATGCGCGGGATACCGTGAGGACATCTGGTTTTGATGAATTATTTGCCGATGGTGTTGTGTTGGCACCCGAATTGCGATTGAAAACCAACTTTCTGAATCGACCCGGGCATCAACTGTTCGGCGGAACCTGGAGCAGTCGCAATTATGTGGCGCTCGATCAAGATCCGCGTATTCTGCTGCCAAACGTACCCATCAACAGAGAAGATGATTCCTGGTCTCTGTACTGGAATATGGATCAATACTTGGTGGTTGATCCCTGCAATCCTAAACGTGGTTGGGGCGTCTTCGCTCGAGCAGGTATCGCGGACCAGGCGACCAATCCCATCGCTTACTTCCTGAGCGCGGGGGTAGGCGGCAACAGTCGCTTGTTTGGTCGTGAAGCGGACACGTTTGGTGTGGGCTGGTTTTACGCGGGAACAAGCAATGATTTGTTGCCAGTGCTTACCACGGCTCTCGGAGGTGTAGGTGATTCACAAGGCGGAGAAGTATTCCACAACTTTGCCTTGAACTCGCGGCTCTCGATCACCTGGGATGGTCAAGTTCTAGTACCTGCTCGCGAATCAATCGACTATACCCTGGTCACGGGTATTCGAGCGAACCTTCGGTTTTAGTCCTTGCTTGCGGAAGAAACGCACGTCCTAGCGAGAACCGGCGGGGCGAGATCGTCCAACAGCCGGCGAGCTTGCCTGGACGAACTGCACAGCGGATGATGCATGGATGAAAAATCGATGCATGGCTAAAAAACATAGAATGCTTGCATAGCCTGCAACTTAGAGTTGTTGGCAAAGATCTGGCGCGAAGCGGCCTGACATGTTGCCGATGCCAAAACAAGGCCTTCTCTATTTTACCGCATCTGTTTGTCTTCACCGCTTGAAAGAGTAAGTGGGAGGTTTTGACAAGAGCAGCAACTTTTTTGGTATCAGTTATCAAGTTCCACAGGGAGAAAGGAGCGAAAAAGCCGATACAACCGGAAGATATTGACAGTGTTTCCTGAGCTGCAGCGACATGAGGTCGGTCTGGTA
>JBIKMB010000381.1:0-3881 GCA_044359485.1 Pirellulaceae bacterium
TCCAGAGACACCGGCTGCTGACGCACCCGCAAACAGCGATGGGAAGAAGGAGGGAGATGGTTCAGAGACGAAGGCAGTTCTAGACGTGAAGCGTACGGAAAATGCGAGTGATACATTAAAACTGGTTTCCTTTCAGCCGCCTGCAGAGCAGCCGCCTGCAGAGCAGCCACCCGCGGAGCAGCCACCCGCAGAGCAGCCACCCGCAGAGCAGCCACCCGCAGAGCAGCCACCCGCAGAGCAGCCACCCGCAGAGCAGCCACCCGCAGAGCAGCCACCCGCAGAGCAGCCACCCGCAGATACGGCAGCGAAACCCGCTGACGTCCCGGCTGCGCCCGCCGCTCAGGCTCCTGGCGCTCAACCACCTGGCGCTCAACCACCTGCAACAGAAGAGGAGTGGAAAGAGCGATTGGAATTGGTGCGAGAAGAGATTACCAAAGCGAATCAGCGAAAGATCGACGAACGCAACGACAAGTTGGAAAAGGCTCAGCGACGTGTAAAGGAATTGAATGCCCGATTTGCCGATTGGTACTATGTGATTAGCGAAGATATTTATAAGAAGTTGCGGGTAACTCAAGCAGAATTGGTCACTTCGCCGCAAGCGGGTGCACAGCCGCCGGGAGGTCTGCCTCCAGGGGGGCTACCGGGCAACTTGAATTTTCCATTTAATCCAGGCAGGTAAGTCATCCAGGCAGGTGAGCGAGCGTTTTACTCGCTCCCTTTGGACGGGTTGGTTTGTCTTTGGAGAAACCACTCGGAAATACGATTCTGAAATTCTTCCAGCGTTCCAGTGTTTTCCAAGACAACACTGGAACGTTTTTCTTTTTCAGTCAGAGGCATTTGGGCGGCTTCGCGGGCATGGAATTGTTCGATTTGCCAACCGCGTTGGGTGGCCCGCTGCAAACGCTTTGCATAGGGAGCTTGCACGAAGATAATCTCATCGCATTCTGTGTGCCAACCCGATTCAAACAGAAGAGGCACATCAAGCACGATTGCTGGTGGGGGCTTGAAGTGCTCGCGAAACTGTTTTAATTGATGTCGGATCTTTTGTCGAATTCGCGGATGAGTCACGGCTTCCAGAAAAGCGCGATGGGCTTGGGCCGTTTCCGATGAGCCGAAGACGATGGCAGCAATAGCCGCTCGAGATAGCTGATTGGGGTCTTCGCGAGAACGGATTTCCTGACCAAAACGTTCCAGCAGTAACCGAACGACCTCGGGATCTCGCAAGACTTCATGGCCTAGCTGATCGGCATGGATGACGGCTGCGCCTAGTTTGGCGAGTTGTAGGGTCACGACGCTTTTGCCACTGGCGACACCACCACAGACACCGATCACCAACGGAGTGTGTGTAGGTTGGCTTGATTGGACAGATTGTTGAGCTTGAGGTTGTGTCATGGGGATTTTTATCGAATCGTTAAGCCGGAGTGGTTAGCTGATCGGTTCGCAATCAGCCCAATTGGCTCCCGTTTTGGTATCGACCTGGAGTGGAACGGAGAGTTGATCACAGGTGGTCATCAACGGGATGATTGTGGAACGCAAGCGGTTGAGGTCCTCGGGATGAACTTCAAAAACAAGTTCATCGTGGATTTGCAGCAGCATGCGTGCTTTCAGATCGGACTGTTTTAGCATCCGATAGATTCGAACCATAGCGAGTTTGATTAAGTCAGCGGCCGAGCCTTGAATGATGGTGTTGACTGCCATACGTTCTGGTTCGGTGAGGGAGCGGCGTTTTTCGGGTGGAAGGGAGCGAAGATCGCGCACACCCTGCAGCATGCGACGTCGACCGAGCATGGTAGAAACGAAACCTTGTTTTTTGCAAGTTGCCAGAGTATCAAGGATAAACGATTGCACACCCGGATACCGCGCGAAATAGGCATCGATAAATGCTGCGGCATCTTCTTTAGAAATTTGCAACGACTTCGCTAAACCGAAAGGACTTTGGCCGTAAACAATTCCGAAGTTAATTGCTTTTGCTGAGCGGCGCATCGACTTGGTGACTGCTTCGGGCTCTACGCCGTACACTTCGGCGGCGACGCGTTGATGGATATCTTGATTTTTTTCGAAGGCTTCGCGCAGCGCGGGATCGCCACAGTAATGGGCCAAAACCCGCAATTCGATTTGGGAATAATCGGCCGTCAGCAAAGTCCAGTCTGAAGGATAGGGTCGAAAAGCAGAACGAATCTCGCGGCCTTCATCTGTTCGTACGGGAATATTTTGCAAGTTAGGTTCAGAACTGCTGAGGCGTCCAGTTGCGGCAACATCTTGACGAAACGAGGTGTGAACTCGACCTGTTTCCGGGCAAACTAATTCAGGTAGAGCATCGATGTATGTGCTCTTAAGCTTAGCGAGCTGACGATATTCGATGATCTTTGCTGGGAGTGCGTGCAGTGGGGCAAGTTCCTGCAAGACCTCTGCATCGGTACTAGGGCCCGTTTTTGTTTTCTTGATCACAGGCAACTTGAGAAAATCAAAGAGTACTTTTGCAAGTTGTTTGGGGCTATCGGGGTTGAAGGGCTCCGGAGCCATCTGTTGAATTTCATGAAAGAGTTTGTCGAGCCGGACTTCGAATCGCTCGCTTAAGCCACGTAAGCGATCTGTATCAATCGAGATACCATTGAATTCCATTTCCGTTAGGACTTCGATCAAGGGCATTTCGAGTTGAATAAAAAGGTCATAGAGATTGATCGCTTGGAGTCGTTCGCTGAGCGGTTCAGCCAGACGCCATGGAACTTCGGCATCTTCTGCGGCGTAGCGGCAGATTTGTTCAAGCGGCACTTGGTCCATACATTTCTGATTTTTCCCGCTGCCAATCAGGTCAGAAATCGGTATCGTCTGGTGGCCGAAGTATCGCTTAGCAAGTTCATCTAAACTGTGATTGCGTTGACCCGGATCGAGCAGATAATCGGCGACCATCGTATCGAAGTAGATACCTTGAACATCGATTCCTTGACCACGGAAAATAATCAAATCGTATTTCAGATTTTGTCCCACTTTGCGAATAGCGGGGTTTTCTAAAATGGGCTTGAGATAACGATGAACGGTTTCGATCGATAAGCAATCTTCGCCAAGCGGTGCGCGAACAGGGATGTAGGCTGCTTGGCTCTCGCCCCAAGCGAACGAGTAGCCAACCGGTTTGGCCCACCGAGCTTGGGTCGATGTGGTTTCGGAATCAAGGGCGATCAGTGAAGCTGCTTTTAGCTCTTCGCACAGCTGCTGAAGTGCTTCTTCTGTTTGAATCAACCGATACTTTTCCAGATCAAAAGGTGTTGTATTGAGACGAGGTTCAATACGGCTGCTTTGCGGTTCGAGTGATGGAGCGGAGGCAGAGGCTTCCTCAGAATTAGAAGGAAGAGAGCGAGACTTGGGATGGAGGAATCGATCCGCCAAACTGCGAATGCCCCAGTTCTGAAACAGCTCTGCGATCTTGGTCTTGTCGATTTGAATTTGATCGACTTGATTCCATGGAATCGAAATGGGCACATCGCGACAAAGCTTGACGAGTTGCCGACTCATCAGCGCTTGATCGCGGTAACGCACCATGTTTTCTCGGCGTTTCGGCCCCTGAACGGCATCGGGATGAGCGAGAATCGCGTCAAGTGTTCCATACTGTTCCAAAAGTTGTTGGGCGATTTTGGGACCGATCAGGGGTATGCCAGGCACATTGTCGACGCTATCTCCCACCATAGCTTGGAAATCGACGACCTGTTCGGGCGTAATCCCCCAAGTCTCTTTAAGTTGTGATATTCCGAATATCTCATGTTTCCGCAAATTGAGAATTTGAACATTTTCGGTGAGCAGTTGGCGGCAATCTTTGTCTGGCGAAACAATCAAGCAGCGCCATCCTCGCTGTTCCGACTGCGAAGCGATGGTCGCGATGATATCGT
>JBIKMB010000159.1:0-13225 GCA_044359485.1 Pirellulaceae bacterium
GCGTTAAACTTCATTGAAAAATATGCCGTTTCTCCCAATGGTAAACTTTACTTCACCGTGACCCGGGATGGTCGGCCACTGCGAATGAGAAGGTATGTTTATAGCGAAGCGTTCGCTGCCCAGGGTAATGCGGCGATGTATCGCGTAACTGGGAGTTCACCGTATTTAGATCGCGCTGTCAGATACGTGTCACAATATTTGCATTTTTCATTTACTCCAGGCCTGATTGCACCAAAGGTAGATCCCAACACTCGTCCGATGATCTCTCTCGGCCCATACATGTTTGCCGTGTTGTTGTGTGGGGAAATGCTAGAGGTCGCGGGGGATGTAGTACTAGCGGGACGAAGTTGCAGAGAGTGGATTCAGTCGAGTATCGAGTCCATAGAACGATTCTTTTATAAACCTGAGCTTTCTGTTTTGATGGAAACAGTTGGCGAGCAGGGCGAAGTCTTAGACCATTTTGACGGGCGAACACTCAACCCTGGACATGCGATAGAATGCGCTTGGTTCCTGATGCATCAAGGTGAAAAATCGGCTCGCCCGGAATGGATCGAATTAGGTTGCCAAATTCTAGATAGGATGTGGCAACGCGGTTGGGATCAGGAACATGGCGGTCTCTTTTATTTTCGCGATTTACACAATGGACCAGTCCAAGAGTATTGGCATGACATGAAGTTCTGGTGGCCTCATTGTGAAGCGATAATCGCCAATTTGCTCGCTTTTCGGTTGACTTCGCGCGAGTGCTTCCTAAAACGCTTCCATGAAGTTAACGCGTGGAGCTTTCAGTATTTTTCCGATAACGAGCATGGTGAATGGTATGGTTACCTCCACCGAGATGGCACTCCATCGGTCCGCTTGAAAGGGAATATGTGGAAAGGGCCCTATCATCTACCGCGAATGCTCTGGTATTGCGAGCAATTGTTGGCCAAAATGTTGGCGGAAAATATTTCCTTTTTTAGCAATGGTCATGTATGAAATTACAACTCCCAGGTCTAACTCCAGCCACGCATACCCCCTTTGACCAGAATGGCGAAGTGAACTTAGCTGCTATTGAAACGCAAGCGGCGTTCATGGCGAGCAAGAACATAGAAAGCGTGTTTATTATCGGCAGCACCGGTGAAAGTCACTCACTGACCATTGACGAGCGACTTTCGGTCGCCAGTCGTTGGCTGGAAATCACCGCCAATTCCAAAATGAAAGTTGTCGTACACGTTGGCGCGAATTGCTTAAAAGATGCTCAAACACTGGCGAAACATGCTGGCACCAATGGAGCTGCCGCAGTCGCCGCGCTTGCGCCTAGCCATTTTAAATCGGCTTCACTCGCTGAACTGCTGGCTTGGTCGAAGAGCATTGCAGCCATGTGCCCTGAGACCCCTTTTTATTTTTATGACATTCCCTCCCTGACCGGTTCAAGCTTTCCCATGAATGCTTTCATGGAGAAAGCGATCCCCGAAATCCCAAATTTAGTTGGCCTCAAGTTTACCAACGCAGATCTCGTCGCTTATCAGCGAGTGCGGAACCAATTCCCAGGTTACGACTATCTATTCGGGATCGATGAATGCTTGTTACCCGCACTGAGTTTAGGATGCCAAGGAGCCGTAGGTAGTAGTTACAATTTTGCAGCTCCTTTATACCAAAAGCTAATGCAGGCTTTTCGTAACGGCGATATGGCCACCGCTCAGACGCAGCAATACAAGTCGGTACAACTGGTCGACCTGCTGTGCAGTGCAGGAGGCTACCTGCCAGCCGCAAAAGCGGTGATGGAGTATTTAGGCGTTCCAGTAGGCCCAGCCCGACAACCATTTCCGCAAATCACAAGCGAAGCACGTCGTCGTCTGCTTGATCGCGTCCCTGGACTGCTGGAGTAAGGCTCTGATGCCTCGGTAGCCCGCCTGGAAATACAATCTACTTCGGGCTGTTTGACAAGATCAAGTCGGCCGCTCAAACGCAGCCTCTATCACCTGACGATTGCTCAACCGAGTGATATTGCAGGGGATTACGTTCACGCAATCGGTAAAAAATGTTTTGTATCAAGAAGATGGAATCGCTACAATTTCGTCCGCCTGACGTTCCTCTCATCGTCCTTCAAAAATCCTACCTTCGGGAGTCCTTCCATGCCTAATAAATCGACACGGCGACAGTTTCTTGCAACGTCCTCCATGGCAGCGACAGTCGCGATTGCTGCACCCAATATTCTTCGCGGTCGCGATTTAAATAACAAACTAAATCTTGCCATCATTGGTGTCAGCGGGGCTGGTGGTTTCAAAATGGATCACTTAGCTCAACGAGAAAATGTTGTCGCGCTTTGCGATGTCTCGGAGGCTGCCCTGAACGGAGCTCGCACCAAGCATCCGAACGCTAAAGTATATACCGATTATCGCAAGCTGTATGAGGATGCAAAAACCTTCGATGCGGTTGTGGTTTCTACCCCCGAACACACGCATGCGTTCGCTACGCTCCCCGCGCTCCAGTTGGGTAAACACGTTTTATGCGAAAAACCACTCGCCTATAACATTCATGAAACACGCGTGATTCGCGAAGCTGCTGCGAAAGCCAAAGTAGCTACGCAAATGGGAATTCAGATTCATGCCGGCGACAACTACCGCCGTGTCGTTGAATTGATTGAATCAGGAGCCATCGGACCAGTCAAGGAAGCGCACGTCTGGGTTGGACGATCTTGGGGTCTACAATCGGAAGAAGCGGCAAAACGCAACGGCGATATCGTCTTTGTCAGCGATCGTCCCAAGGATACACCGCCTGTTCCTGCGGGACTGGACTGGGATTTATGGTTAGGACCAGCACCCTATCGACCTTATCACGATGTCTATTTCCCAGGTCCAAAATGGTACCGCTGGTGGGACTTTGGCAATGGCACGATGAGTGATCTTGGCTCGCATTGGAACGATCTTCCGTTTTGGGCTCTGAAACTACACGCCCCATTGTCCGTTGAAGCCTTCGGTCCAACGCCCCATTCCGAGATTGCTCCTGCTTCCATGCGTGCCGTCTACGAATATGGTCCGCGAGGCGATTTGCCAGCGGTACAACTCACTTGGTATCAAGGCGAGGAGAAACCAGAGATCTGGAAAACAAATGGCATTCCTCAATGGGATAGCGGCGTGTTATTCGTCGGTAGTGAAGGGCGTATGCTGCTGGCCAATTATGGCCAACATCTACTGTTACCAGAGAAACAGTTTGCCGACTTCAAACGCCCTGATCCTTACATTCCAAAATCGATCGGTCATTACGACGAATGGGCTCAAGCCTGCAAGACCGGGGAGCCAACCACTTGCGATTTCGAGTATTCTGGCTGGCTAACGGAAGCGAATCATCTTGGAAATGTGGCCTTTCGCGTCGGGGAAAAAATTTATTGGGACTCCGAAAATATGAAAGTCACCAATACCGACAAAGCGGATCCGTTTATCCGACGCGAATACCGCAAAGGCTGGTCGTTGAGCTAACTTATCGACTGCGATTTGACACTCAAGTCGCGAACAGAAAAGCCACATTTTCTAGTTCACATTCTCTAGGGCGCTGTATTTGCAGCGCCCTTTTTTAATTCTTTATAAAACTGCTCATGTTACTCCGTACTTCGATCGTGTGCCGAAGAATCTTTGACTAACGTCTCGACGCACTGATCTATTTTCTATTTGTAGGCGGTGGAAATTTTTAAATGTAATCCATCTATGGCAAGTCCAATATCCCGCCAAAAAGTTAACTGACTACGAGCTTGAACTTTCATTTCCAGATTTCTGTCAAAAGCGTTATTCACTTCGAAAACAACTTTTCGAGATCGAGGCGATAGAGAATTTGATTGTAGTTATATCTCGGCGTTTTGTAGGGATTGCCTGAAAAATCCGCAGTAAAGGTCCCTTCAAAGAATAGGATCCTGCCTTGTTGCTGATCCCAAAAAGGATGGTGACAAACGTTGTAAAAAGACTGCTTCACGTGCGTTGCCACTTTGACAGCTTCCATGTAAGGGCCTTCTAAGTTATCTGCTTCCGTGTACCAAACTTCTCCCAAAAGAGAATCCTTTCCTAACCAACGTCCCCCCAAAATAATCCACTTTTTACGAAACTTATTCCAGGAGAATGAGCCGTTGTGGAAAATGATCCGCTCGGTCTTATCCTCGATGTTTGCCGGCAGGAAGTGATGCGATCGTTCACTCCCCTTATTTTTCTCCAGCCAACCACTTTCGTCCATCGCGGAAAAACGGGGTAGATTTTTCTTCCAACCCCAAAGCTCCACTTTATCCTGCGACGCTTCTAAGGGCGTTAGAACTTCGTATTGACTGGGGTCTTGAATGGCATTCAATGTTGCGGGGACCCGTAGGTTCGGAAAGGGATTGCCGAAGACAGCCCATTCTTTACCATTTTGAATCACCAGCTGTGCATGCCCATACGGATGACGATACTCTTTTAAAGAATTCAGGCTATGAAGAGGCCGGAATTCCATCTTTTCTGCGTCTAGAATCGCGATACCATGCTCGAGCTCATCAGCCAAACCTGCGCGACGGCTGTAGTGCGCAATAACGTGCGGTTGCGAGCTCTCATCTTTGACTTGGGTCAAGCCATCGAGCCAGACGACCCCCTCTTTGCGTTCAGGTAGTGGCATCATCGCCCGCACAAAACCTTGCTCTCCAGCGATAAAATATTGATAGGGTATTCCCTTGGATGGATCATAGGGTTGCTTCTCTGTGGAGCTTAGTGGTGCGAATGCCCCAGCAGCTCGAAATAGACCGAGCGGATAGCCTGCTTTTGACGTATCGCCCCAAATACAAAGCACTTTTCCTTCCCATGGAATCGCTTGTATCGAATCCTGTCCAACCACCTGACCGTTGAGAGGTGTTTGATATTCGGATGCATCAAATCCTGACAAGTTGGCATCCCGAAGCAAACCACTGCCGGTAAGGCGGACCATGCGTTCAGCGGGAACCGTTCGCTTCACTTTCACTTCAACGATACTGTCACGCTTGAGCGATACTTTTACACCGGCATAACCAAAGCCATCTTTTTTAACTTCGTAACCATGTCCATGAACAAAGAAAAATACGCTCTGATCCATGAATTCCATTTCATCGATATAGATGCAGCCCGCATTGTCGCTTACCCATCGAACCGAATGGGTCGATTCTAACTCTACCAGTGGAACACCTTGCCCGGTCTCCTCATCGACAATACGAATTCCACACCATGGGCCCCGTGTTTGACCAAGCAGCGACGCTGGGTGAGTTGCCAGAAGAGCGAGCAGAAACAAAAACAGCGATCGAGCTTGCATAGACATCTTTCTATTGAAGTGACGGTCTCCGAGATGGAATATAACCCGTCAAGTGTCTCTGTACTACTTAGAGCCTATCCGAAAGCCACTAGCCGAGGTTTTCAACATAGGAGCGATGTGTCAATCCGATTAGCCATGAACGCATTCGCGTTGACCGCGGTATTCGGATAGGCTCGTATTAAAAATGAGGCTAATTCCTTTGTTCGCTGAATCAACGATGGTTCAGGAATTAAAGTTGGGAGAAGCCTGCGGGTGAATCATCACGTTCAAGCTAATTGACTGAAAAGATTCACAGCAACTCTTCCTAATAAATTACAGCAAGCTTTGGGCGTACGCGGTTTGGCTGGGAATCGCATCGTTTGCAGTATGGGGCTAGTGATTTCGAGATGCAGCGAGGTTACACTGAACCGACAATGAATTCGCGTCGGCAGGTCCTATCTTGTCCCGCAGATCATTTCCCACCCTATGTTTGCCTCTTTTGTTATCTCACCGTGGATGGCTTATGCGACGGAAGCTAAACGTGTACCAGGGTTCGATTTCGTGCCTCCTTTTTTGTTTCTCGATATGGCTTGGAACATGGGGGGTTTCGATTGTCACAGCGTACCAAGGTGACAACGAATGGAGTTCCACGGATATTCCCAAGGGAACGGGGGCTTTACCTCCCTCCCTCAAGTCGGTGCAGGGAAACTCCGTAAACCTGCGGGCGTATTGCATCGTTCCATCCGGATGGACTGATGCTTCAGGACCGAACGTGGTAACGCAGTCGATTTCGTTGTTGATTCCCGAATCTTTTCCGAAAGGTCGCTGGTGGGTTAATGGTCAATCGCTTGGATCGCCTATTCGCGTTTCGAGCAACGGCGAAGCGATGCCAGGCAGCAATGAGAAAGTAAGCTATCAGCGGTTGGCTGTTCCCTATGGAGTGCTGAAGAAAGATCGACTGGCGCAAGTCGACGTAGAGATCGATGGGGAAGACTTGAAAGGAGAGGGGACAATTGCGGCTCCGAATCTAGCTAGCTACCACGAAGAGATTTCTCTGGCTGGCGCATGGTTACTGACCTCGAAACGCATCGAGTCGATACGCTGGGATGATCCACCGCAGAACTATAAGCCTTTTGATAAGGTGATGCCGGGAACTGCACCACTAGCTGCACCGACTGAATTCCAGCCGACGCGGCATTTGGAGCCAGATGATAGTCTCAAGGCGATGATGGTCACGGAAGGTTTAAAAGTGGAGCAAGTTTTGGCAGAGCCCAAGGTGGGGCAACCGGTTGGCATGACATTTGATTCCCAAGGTCGCTTGTGGGTTGCCGAATATCGACAATATCCCTACCCCGCCGGTATGAAGATTGTATCGCGCGACAAGTTTTACCGCGCGGTGTATGATATTTTCCCAGACCCACCCCCTCGTGGTCCACGCGGTAACGATCGAATTTCTGTGCATGAAGATAGCGATGGAGATGGAACATTTGATAAACATTACACGTTTATCGATGGACTCAATCTCGCTAGCTCCGTGTTGCCAACCGCCGATGGCGCATGGGTTCTTAATCCTCCTTATTTACTGCTCTATCGGGACGCAGATAAAAATTTTCGCGCTGATGGAGCACCGGAAGTTCATTTAACCGGTTTCGGTTTGGAGGACACGCATTCTGTCGCGAATTCGCTTCGACTTGGCCCCGATGGTTGGATCTATGGCGCGATGGGAAGCACCGTATCCAGTTCGATCGTGGTTGCTGGCCGTGATGATCCACCGCTGCAATGTGAAGGTGCTGCGATATGGCGGTACCATCCTTCGACGAAGCGCTATGAAATTTTTGCGGAGGGTGGCGGAAACGCTTTCTGTGTCACCTTTGATGCGGAGGGACGTTTGTATTCCGGTCACAATGGCAATGATACTCGAGGCTTTCATTATTGGCAGGGAGCGTATTATCGGAAGGATGAATTCAAGCATGGTGTGGTCAGCAATCCATATGCATATGGCTTTCTGAACTTCATGCAGCATCCCCCGACGCCACGTTTTTCACATGCCTTAGTGCGTTATGGCGATACGATCTTGCCACCACGATTTCAACAGCAATTGCTAGCGGTCGATCCTCTAAAAGGTACCGTTGTGCTTTCTAGCATGACTCCCAAAGGTGGCACCTTTGCGACCGAAGATCTAGAAAATTCGCTCTCTACCCAAGATTTCGCTTTCCGTCCTGTCGACATACAAGTTGGTCCCGATGGCAACATCTATGTCGCAGATCTCTGCGAAGAATTTATCGCTCATGGTCAGCATTATCTTGGTATGCTCGATTCCAACACTGGCAGAGTTTACCGCCTCAGCAATGCGAATGGAATTTCAAGGCCACTCAACACTCTGGCATCGCTCACGAAGATGAACCTCGACGAACTGCTAAAGCAATTGGAAAGCCCCTCGCAGAGCATAAGAGATATCGCTAGAGAGTGGATTATTTCCAATCGCGACCTACATATTCAACCGGAGTTACTGACGGCGCTGCGAGACCGTTTGGCTAAAGGCCAAGCCCACTCCCCCTTAGAATCCCTCTGGATCCTGCACCGACTGTCGGCCATGCGACGCGAAGAATGGACGCTCGGCTTGAATCATTCCAATTCCGCCGTCCGCATGTGGACCGTAAGATTGATTGGCGATTGGGAAGAGACAAGCCGAGAGTATGCGAGCGATTTGCAGGAATTGGCGAAAAAGGAGACAAGCCCAGAGGTTCTCTGTCAATTAGCTTGTACCGCCAAGCGACTAGCTGCATCCGATGCGGTTGCCATCATGACAACCCTTGTCACCAAAGATTCACTTGCAGACGACCCGAATTATGGTTTATTGCTCTGGTGGGGAATCGAACCTCATCTGGACAGTGGTCGTCGCGAATTGATGACTTGGCTGTCCGATCCGGCTGTTTGGAAATCCAGTTGGCTGGTGAATTTCGTGTCGGAACGTATCGCTCGCAAATTATTGAGCACTCAAGCCCGCATAGATGCGGCTGATGTCGCGAAAATGTTTCGTGCGGCCCTAACTGCCGGCACGACTCACACGGCAGGCTTGCAACGTGGTTTCGAACAGGGTACCGCAACGCGTGTTTCCTTGGATATCCCTACAGAGTTAGTGGAAGCGGTACTCGCTTCCGGAGGTGGTTCCCTCAGTCTTCGCCTGCGTCTCAATGATGCCGCCGCGAAACGAGAATCCTTGGAAAAGCTGCGCGATTCCAAAACATCGGTCGCAGAAAAACTAAGTCTTATTCAAACCATTGGACTGATCCGCGACCGTTCCTTCGAAAATTTCCTCGTCGAAACGCTGCTGTCGGACCAACCGATGCCTGTTCGACTAGAGGCGCTCTACTCACTTGAAGCGATCGCCTCATCGGAAGTCGAACGCCAACTGCCACAGTTGGCGTCATTACCGTCAGACATACGCGTTGCCGTTTTGAGAGTCTTGGCGCGGCGCGAGGTCACTGGATTGAAAATCCTGGATGCCATCGAGAAGGGTACTTTAGCGATCAGCGAAATAAACCAGGAGACCAGAGAGCTATTGGCCAGTCATACCGCTCCGGAATTACAAAAGAAAATACAACGGTTGATTCCTGAAAAGATGCCACTCGATGATGAGACCATACGACGCGAATTGAATCGCTGGGGAAAAATTCTGGATGTCAGCGGCGGAAATCCTTATCAAGGTAAAACGCTTTTTCTCGAGCATTGCGGAAAATGCCATAAGCTTTTCAATGAAGGAGGCGATATTGGCCCAGAGTTAACGCGCTATAATCGCGACGATCGCAACACGATGCTGCTGAGTATTCTGCGACCAAGCCAAGAAATTCGAGAAGGCTTTCGAACCTTTCAAGCCCTTACAGTCGACGGCAGAGTCGTTACTGGCTTTGTCGTCGATGACAATGAGGAAATCGTTACGCTGCGTGAGGCCAGCGGGCAAAGCATCACGCTCGCCAAAGCGGATATTGAAGAATACAAAGCGACTCCGAAGAGCATTATGCCCGAGGGATTGCTTGACAAATTAAGCGAAGATCAGGTTCGTGACCTGTTCTCGTATTTGCAATCGGGACAACCGTTGGGTCGATAATATTTTTCGGATTGACTCAAAATCCTGAGCTTTCGCCACCGGTTCATTGGCATTGCAGTGCTATTAAGCGAAGTAAGCTGCGACCCAAAAACTGATCAACATGAAAAGCCAAACGATGTCGAGAAAGTGCCAATACCAAGTACAGTAGAGCACGCCCCAATAATTTTCGTGGTCGTACATCTGTCGCCAAACTTTGGTGAGCACATAGGTTATCGATACTACACCGCCAACAACGTGCAAGGCGTGAACAAGGGCAAGGAAGAAGGTTAGGGCGTAAAGGGTTTCTTGAGGCTTATCTACTTTGAAATGAACAATCGCCAGCCAAGCCATACCGATCGATTGAATCAACAAAAATAGGATCGACATTACGAAGGCTAAACTGACATACCTTTTTAGAGCCAATTGCTGTTCGCTTCGTGCACTCCGCACCGCGAGATGTAAGCAGGCGGAGATTCCAACCAGCAAAAAGGTGGTACTCACAAAACTAATCGGTACTTCTAAAGCCGGAATTTTAAGATCTGCCGACTTGGTACGAGTGAGTGCATAAATCAGAAACAAGATCATGCAAGATAGAAAGAAGATTCCCAACATCGCCAGGAACAGCCATGCTCCTTGCCTTAACCGAATTTCGTTGGGCAATACCTTGTTGGAGGCTCGAATCATATCACCTATACTTTAAATCCGTTGGCCGTCGAAGATAAAAATTCCTTAGCCTTCACTTGCCGACACCCTTTTAATCTCATCGATGGCCCATGCCACCCACTGAAGTGTAGTATAGTACCTTGTCCAGATACGCTATAGTCCAAACAAAGAATGATCCTTTTCTAGTCTGGCAGAGTGTGCAGATGCCCTTCAAAACCCAATTTTTGCTCGCCAAATGCTGTATGTGGCTGGGGATTCTGCTGCCCAGCGTCTTTTCGTCAGAATTTTCTGAAGAGATATATCGTTGCCAATATGCGACTGTGCCCCCGAGCATCGACGGGGAGGGGAACGAGAAAGTTTGGGAATCTGCAGCGACATTGTCCAACTTCCGCATGGCATGGCTCGGGGCGGAGGGGGAGCAACAGCGAAGTGCAACGCGAGCCAAGATACTCTGGGATCGGGATTACATTTACTTTTGGGCGGAGCTCGAAGACAGCGATCTTCAATCGCTCGTCAAAGAGCGTGATGGTAAGACCTGGGATGATGATGTATTTGAGGTGTTTGTGAAGCCATCTGTGACCCACAGTGGCTATTATGAATTTCATGTAACGCCCGGAAATGTGCAAATGGATTTGTTTATTCCGCAGCGCGGGCCCAACGCTTATTCATTGTACCGATCGGCCGACTCCTTTGATTTCAAGTCGGCTGTTCGGTTAGATGGGACGCTTGAGAATCGATCGGATATCGATCGTGGCTGGGAGGTCGAATTTGCGGTGGCTTGGAAAGACTTCCAGCCCACCGGTGGTCGCCCAGAACCAGGTGAACGCTGGACGTTTTCTTTGTGTCGCTATGATTACAGTTCCGGCCAGAACGAACCTCATTTGACCAGCATCGCTCCGCTCAAAAGAAAATCTTTCCACGACTTCGAGCACTTTGTGCCGATCGAGTTTATTGCGCCTGCCGCTCCCCCGCATCAATCAGGCTATGGCTTCGACATTCGGCATCCAGTGGTTTCCTCTAAAGTGCGAGGGCGTCCTGAGCCACCACTACCATTTACAACCGTATCGCGATTTCCCAATTTGAAGATGGATTATCCGATTGCGATTCGAAACGAACCCAATAGCGATCGCGTGTTGTTGGTTACTCAATCAGAGCCGTATGGTCCATCGAAGATCGGCTATTTCCATCGCAGTCGGAATGATGATGCGCCGCGCGAATTGCTGGCGGTTCAAGACCGAGTGGTGCACTACGACTTGGTCTTTGATCCGAACTATCCGAGTGAGCCGTATCTCTTTGTCGGTTCCAATGGACCCTATGAAGGGGATTCGCTTGTGTCGCGGGTCACGCGTTACACCGTTCGTTCCACTCCTGATCATTCGTTGGAATTGAGCGAGCCTCTGGCGGTTATACAGTGGCGATCCAATGGGCATAATGGGGCTGCGGTGACTTTTGGTTTGGACGGAATGTTGTATGTCACCTCAGGGGACGGCACGACCGATTCGGACACCGATTTGCGTGGGCAGGACTTGACGGAATTAACGGCGAAAGTGCTTCGAATTGATGTATCCAATCTGGTTCGTGCGGAAGGTTACAAGGTACCGCCAGATAATCCCTTCGTCGATCGTCCCGCGACCCGTCCAGAAACTTGGGCTTATGGTCTCCGCAATCCTTGGCGGATAACTACAGATCGCAAGTCGGGCCGAATTTGGGTTGGCCAAAACGGACAAGATCTCTGGGAGCAAGTTTATCTCCTGGAACGCGGCGCCAATTATGGCTGGAGTGTCATGGAAGGGAATGCGCCGTTCTACAGCAATCGCGTTAAAGGTCCCGATCCGATTTCACCACCGGCAGCCGATCATCACCACAGCGAAGCGCGATCTCTGACGGGAGGCATCGTTTATCAGGGTGAACAGCCCACTCTCGTTCCCTTGAAAGGCGCCTACGTGTATGGAGATTACTCGACAGGAAAGATTTGGGGACTTTGGCATGATGGTCAACAGATAACACAACGGACAGAGATCGCCGATACCGCTTCTGCCCTAACCGCTTTCGAAGAATCACCGGAGGGAGAGATATGGCTTCTTGATCATTTAGGTAAGAACATCCTGAAACTGATCCCGAATACAACAAAAGATGATTCAGAGATGTTTCCCCGAAAACTGAGCGACAGCGGCTTGTTTGCCGATGTAAAAAACCACAAGTTGGTTGCGGGTGCGATACCCTACGATGTCCAATCACCCCTGTGGAGCGACGGTGCGCATAAAGAGCGTTGGTTTGTGATCCCAACGGATGGAACGGGTGATACACGAATCGAGTTTCAAAACGAGATGGGCTGGACCTTTCCCAATGGTTCCGTCTTAATCAAAAGCTTCGCCCTCGACATACGAAAAGACGACAGGAGCGAGCGACGCTGGATCGAAACACGCTTTATGGTTCGTCAACAAAATGAATGGGCTGGCTATTCCTATCGGTGGAATGACGAGGGAACAGATGCGACACTTGTGGATAGCGAGGGAGTTGATTTTGTTTACGAAGTTAGGGATACCGCTGAGGCATCTGGTTTTCGAAACCAGACTTGGCATTATCCGAGTCGCGCAGAGTGTATGGTTTGCCATAGTCGCGCAGCCAACTACACGCTGGGTTTGCAAACCGCGCAAATGAACAAAACCTTTGTGTACGATGGCGTTGAGGAAAATCAATTGACATTGCTCGAACGCTTGGGCTTTTTCAAAGTTCATCGTCCTTCACCCGGTCAGAAGGCCAATACGGACAGCAGCCTTCCACAGCGATCGTTTGTAAATGCATCAACTTTTTTACCCAATTTACCTCGCGATCTGCCATCGCTGGTCAACCCTTACGATGCCACAGCGGATATCGATCAGCGAGCTCGAGCATATTTACATGCTAATTGTGCTTCCTGTCATCAGCCTGCCGGTGGCGGCAACGCTTCCATCGATCTACGATATCAAGTTGCTATGGAGAAGTGTGGGTTGATCGATCAATCGCCGCGGCATATGAATTTTGACATTCCCGATGCCAAGCTGATTGTTTCCGGAAAACCGGATGCAAGTATTTTGATGCAGCGTGTCTCTACTCGCGACAATGGAAAGATGCCGCAATTGGCGACCAATGTGGTGGATCGAGCGGCCGTGGAAATGCTCAGAGAGTGGATTATAAGTTTATCTTCTCAAAAAAATGAAGGGGGTAACTGATGGACATTAT
>JBIKMB010000382.1:0-3865 GCA_044359485.1 Pirellulaceae bacterium
TTCGATGCTGAAACGAGGTCAGAAAAAGGGCGAAAGTATTGTGGGACGAATGGAAATGGCTGCCTACAATACGGACATACTTGAGCAAGTCCTTTGTGGGCAATAACTTAATTGTGCGCTGGCCGTGGAGTAACATTGCACAACTCAAGCGCGTCGAACGCGCTTTCTTTGATGAACTGAAGACGCTGCTGAACAATCTTCAAAGCACGCGCGAGGGAGATGCAACTCTGCTGGATCGCACCACGATTGTGGTGACATCGAATCTAGGTAGCGGTAACAGTCACAGCAACAAAGATCTGCCGGTTCTGCTCGCTGGCGGCCGCTTCAAGCACGGACAACACTTAGCCTTTGAACCAGGAAGTGTTCCTCTATGCAATCTCTTCGTAAGTGTGCTAAACCAACTCGGCTTTGAGGATCAAGCGTTTGCGACCTCAACCGGAACGCTCAGAGGATTAGAATTATCATAGTTTCATAGGTCGCACGCCTTACGCACTAAAGTGCTTTAAAAAATCATTGACATATGAAATGAGAAGGAGGAATGCCTGGAATTCTTGGTCGATGACTCTCAATCGTTTCGATCTCATCTGAAATCACAAGGTATCCCTATTTACATCGTTCCTTTCGAAGACGCCGATGGAAGTTTCGGACTGGGCCAGCTTGCCATGGACGTTGCGATTGCGCTGTTCGAAAAACGACTTTGCAACGTTTTCCATTGCCCTCGCTTGCTCGGCTCAAATAGGAAAGCTCCTCAAATAAGCCTACGGTCGGATCCAACCAATCGAAGCCTTTTTAACTACTCACCAGTAATGCCAATGGAATCGATCAGTTTGTGACCTGCGATTTGAAGTGAGTTCAAGGCAAGTTGAAGTTTCTCTGATTTCACGAGGATATAGTCTGTATCAAACGTGCTGATTGCAAATATCCCAACAGAGGCTGCCGCCAGGGGCTGGAGAAGAGATACTAAAATACCAACTTGGTCAAAGCTAAATGGCCCATGAATCTTCAACAGCCGCCAACCATACTCAGCTCGCATCCCCTCTTCTACAAAACTTGCCGGACACACAATCGACAGCTCATCAGCCGTTCTCGAAATTGTCACGAAGCCATTTGCCGACAAAATGTGGGCCGGAACCGACGCATCGGCCGGCAACTTGGCAACAGCGAAAGGTTGGGGAAGGACCGAGAAGGAGAGATTCATTTTATTTTGACGCATCGCTGATGCAGGTTGCTTCCCTATCACAAGACTAAGCGACTATCAAAAGAATGGGACGGCAAGGTTGTCGCCAACGACGAATTCATTCCCAAGGCACCGACTGCGGTTTTAGATAACTAAACAAGGTCAGCACAAAAAACGTTACTTCAAGCCAAACAGAGGATCCGATGATCTCAGCCTCCACTGGCTAGACTTTAATATAGCGGCAGTGGTTAACAAGAATGCTGCGATGATAATCGCGATCATAAACTTTGGAAATATAACAGGATAGTCTTAAATGCTGAATTCATATGGGATTTATATAGCAGTCTAGAGAATGAATATTTAAAAAAAGAGCTTGAAAACACTTTTCAAAGACCTTAGCATCCCTGTTGATCGCTGGGATTTCAGTCTGGATGAGTCCCAATTCCCGCTAACCAACGAAATGTGAAAACATCTCTTCGCAAGGTTTCAAAATGTTTACTGAGTATTCGACTTATGAGATCGATCAAGAGGCTCTCGATTACCTTATCGAAGTCGATAAGCAAGCATCTCAGCGCGCTGATGGATTATACCTCAGTCAGTTTCCCTCATGGATTCCAGCCCGCTTCCTTCACATTATACTACTGTGCATTGGACTTGGTTTACTTTCCCTTGTCGGGTACCAGACATTACAAGGGGAGCGATGGGCGAATTCCATTTTAGAAGGTGGCGCGATAGCGGGCCTAATTGGATTGGGTTTGATGTTCCTTGGGACGAGCTTCGTTTTGCTCAGTCGTCCTATAAAAAAATCTCCGCTGGGCTATTTCTGGTGGATTGATGGTCGATATTTTTGGAGAGTGGATGGAGCGAGTTTATTTGTAAAGGATATCTCAGAAATCAGCGATGTTTGCTGCTATGTCGAAAACAACAACGGAAGCTGGGCTGAATTGATGATCCAAACGCGTGATAGAAAAGAGTATTTTCGAATTCATGCGCAATATGATGCCAAGCAGGTCACGCGATTCTTGGCAGTGCTGGTAACCTTACGCAACCTTAAAGATAGCGATGGAAATCGTCTCTCTATTGAACCCGATGAGTTGCTTGGTCCCATTGCAAAAATAGTCATGAACGGTGATGGTTCAGACCAGTCTCTAGGGAAGGTTCTGGATAATGTTGAGCTGGGAGCCCGCATTCCGAAGAAGATTTTGGGAGAGCGGCGCGAAACCGCATTGGAACGCGAAGAGTGCTCAGAGCGACCGGTCAATGCTCGCCCCATTATGCTATCGGCAGCCATAGTTACTTTGTTATGTTGGCTCTCGCTAACTTTTATCTTTAATTACCAAAAGGAATACAATCTCTATAAAAAGACGATCTCCGTTGAGCAGTCCGTCGACTATGCATATTTTCTGAAAGCGTATCCTCGGGGTTATTTCGCGGTTGACATCCAAAAACGTTACGAGCAACTTCTCTTCGCTCGGTGCGAGAGCAGCTCCGAATGTGAAGCTGAGCCCTATCGAGAGTATTTGCGAGCGTTCCCTACTGGCGAGCGAAGCGCTGAAGTTGCTCTGGACTTCGAGGAAAAGCTTTACAACTGTGCGATAGGAGCCGGAACAGGTGAAGCCGAGCCGTACGAAGAGTATTTGAAACTATCACCTCCCGGTCAAAGATCTAAAGAAATTGCTGAAAAATATGAAAATAATTTTTATGCTGCGGCCATTTTGCAGGGTGAAGACTATGAAGCACGGGGCAACGCGTACCTAACCCGTTTTCCCGAGGGAAAACATGTTCAAGAAATTCAAACTTTGCTGGACGACCGTTTTTTTGAAAGCTGCGTTAAAACGTCACAACAAGCTGCGTCACCGGAGGCATTACGGAAATATCTAAGTGATGAGAAGCAAAATCGGCATGAAGAGGAGGCGCGATCGCTTCTGGTGAAGATGTATGCTGATGCGATCCTCGGCCTTCGCGAGCGTTTCGACCATTTGCAGGCGATGGTCGATCAAGCTGACAAATCACGCGAGCAAGAGAGCGAATCTTCGGGCGATACACCGTTACCGGTGTCCGAAGAAGGATCCGAAGCGAAACCTCGAGCGATTCTTGATGCCATGGTTTTTTTGCTGGAAACTCTCCAAAGCTCAGAAACACCGAATGTCTCTGTGCGTTTTAATTCCACTGAGAATCTCATTTCGGAGGGTGATATTGCCGAAATCGAGTCAGTTCAGATTGAGCAATACTTGGCCACATACCCCCAACTAAAGAGTTTGGTTGATACAAACGGTACGGCGATTGTCGATGTAGGCGCAGCTTTCTCTGAAGACCAGAAGCACCGCCGGGAGTCGCTTATCACGGACCGCGTGGAAGCGGCAATCCGGCGGGTCATAGGACCAGGCTTTGTCAAGTTTGTGTCGGAGTTTTCTGAATCAGCTGCAGTGCTGGACGTCTCGTATAACGTCTATCCCTCTGGAGCGATCTATATCGGCAGCAAAACTTCGAGAAACCCTTTTCAATACTTTAATCGAAACGCCGGGAAGACTTACACCGGTTTAGTGCGTGGTTATGATCTCGATTGGAGCTTTGTTGTCAAAGCTAAAGAATCGAAACAAACTAAAGAGTTTAGCTTCGAATCGTCCCCCGCATCAGAGTTGTCTTACGATGAGCGTCCTGGCGATCCAGATTGGGCGCCCTATGCTC
>JBIKMB010000160.1:0-13143 GCA_044359485.1 Pirellulaceae bacterium
CCAATGTAGCTTCTGGCATGGCAGGGATTATAGCCGACATCTTAGCGATTGAAGGCAACTGAGGTGGTCCAAATACCGGTGGACTGACCGCTGTTACGGTTTCTTCGGAGGAAACGGCTTGCTTCAGTGGCGCAAGTGTAGGAACCGTTTTGAACCCAAGCAACGATGGCAAAGGTGTCGCATTGACCGCGGCAGCACTGACTTCAGTAGCACTACCTGTCGCAACAATACCTTGGGAGGCAATGAGGTTTGGGTTGCCGACGTCCTTCGCTTCCAATTGGACGTCTAAAGTGGGAGCGACTGCAACCTGGACGGTCGATTCTCTCGATGGTAAAAAGGCGGACGCCGGCAGAATAGGGCCGTTGAAGCTCTTCCCGGCGTCGGATTTCTCTTTAACCTCTTCGGTTTTCTCTGGTTGGGATGTCGCCTTGCTGACTTCGACCTTTTCTGGCTGTTGTCCGCAAACAGTAACGGCAGAAAAAGCTTGTGCAGCGAGCATGAGCGCGAAGAAATGAAAGCGAACTCTCATGGCCAATCTCCTACTACCTCTTCCCAAAAAGCCGAGAAAAAGGATGGAATCGTACGGACACCTGCGGAAATCTTCGGTCGATATCCTGTCGGTTCAGTAGAGTATTCGCTATGCCTGTGATATTTTACCAAAATGCCCCAGTTTGTTTTCGCGTTTTGGCTGGGGATAAAATTGGTTCATAAATAGCCACCGTTTGGGTACCGTTGCTATCTAGAATGTCGTACCTTTACTGATTCGTGACCGCCTGCAGGATCACAAAAATAGCCCTTGGTTTTCGCGCGGAAGTGGATTGGGTGACTTCGAATGCACACAGCTCAATTAGAAATCATTTCGTCCATGATAACCAACCCACCTGAGGGGTTTATGGCGGTGAATCGGGCGATACACCTAAAGTCTGCAAGTGTGTTTGGGAGAGAGTATGCGGACGTCGACTTCGCGATAGCAGATGACTATGTTTCCCGCAAGCATTTTCAGATCACCTTCATGGGGGAAGAGGCTTATTTAACCGACTTGAACAGTCGTCATGGGACGTTTTTGAACGACGAGAAAATATCCAAGAGTACGCGCCTTCAATCGGGCGACTTGATTCGCGTCGGCAAAACGACACTTTGTTTTAAGTTGGAACCATCAAAAAAGCCGGCTCGGAAAAAACTCAATTCATCGGCCGATTTGGATGTCGCGGCGATGCTCGATGACATGTCGCTGCCTGGAAAGCTCGAGCCTTCCTCGGGCTTGAACCCGAATCGAAAGCCAATGCTCGAACCCTGGGACAAACGCCCTGTTGCGGCACCGTCGGATGACTTGACGGCAGGTGAGAACCGATTGGAGAGCCGTCGTTCGGACATGCAACCTCAATTCATTCTTGATCCAAGCGATCACGCGCTGCAGCCTGATATACTCTCTTCGGATAGCATCTTGGATGGGGTAGCGATTTCAGAAAACCACCATGAGGAAGCCGATGGGCCGGTATTTATCGACGATTTTGAAGTTGGCGCACTCCCCTTAGCGAAACCCGTCGCAAGTTCCGTCGATATCCAGCAGACTCCGCTCGCCGATCCGGTGGTGGAGGGGGAAAAGTTAACTGGGGAAATCGAGCTCGCCGATGTTGCATCACCCGAAGTTGCATCACCCGAAGTTGCATCACCCGGGGTTGCATCACCCGGGGTTGCATCACCCGGGGTTGCAAGATCGGGGTCTGCAAGATCGGGGGAGATCGACTGGAAGCAGCTCCCCAGCGGTTGGTATGAGTGCACATGGGGCAAGCCCCAATCCTCCTCCGCTCTTTGTGCTGCTTTGGACTCGCTGGAAAAGACAGTTTCCTTGTGGTCTGTCATTCAATTCGGCAAGAGTGGCACGTCAACACCTTGGGATTTGTTGGATTGCCAACCGCTGTGGAGTGGAATCCCAGAACCAATTGCCAAGTGTTATGGACCAGTCATTACTGCCTACAGTAATTTGCGCAAAGCGGTCACTCCCGATACGCTATGGCAACTGTGGAAGTTGGACGCGCTGGTTTTGTTGGGTGGAGAAAACGCCGCTTCGATGCACAGCGGACTGCAACAGCGCGAGTGGTTTCGGCCCCGTAAAGGAGAGACGGCTGCCCGAGAATATCCGCTTGGATCAAGCGTCTTCTGGCATCTGTGGACTCATCAGATTTCAGAACCCCAACCGGCATATTCTCCAGCGTGGAATTCGCATATCTCGATTGTTCTGACAGGACAAGTTAACAATTCCGAGGTTGTGCATGTACTGGCCCGAAATCAACGGGAATTGCCTAGGTTTTGATGCCTCGGGATAGGCTTTGTTTCCCAGAGCCATTGCCTTCAAAACTCATCTGCAGACCGTGCGTTTTTCCTCAGGCAATTTTTTGCATATCGCAACAATCAACATTTACTGGGTGAGCCAATACTGGAGAGCAACCTTTTCTCGAGCGCTTGCCGGGGGCATTTTGATCGCCCCACGGCATGGGCAGGTAAGTCCGGTGAAGTCTTCAAACTTAGCCCGATATCGCGTTGGTTGATTTGCCGATGATTCGGTCTCGAGTCTTCGGCTCCATCGGTTCACCACGCAACTGGTCTCGTTCGGTCGCGTCACGATAGGCTTCGCGAGCAGATTCGGATTCGGTCAAACCAATGTTGCAGTACTGCAACAGCGTTCCTTTCTCGAAATGAACGTTGCGATTGGCGATCACATAATCGATCTGGGCTTGATGGTACCGAAGTCGTGTGTCGAGCAATCGTCGATGAGCTTCCAGAAGAACGTCCAAAGCGATCGTTTCGGTTTTGTTTTCCAACGTGTTAATCTGAGTGATCGTGGCTTCCAAGCGATCTTTTTGGATCACCATATTTTCATACGATCGGCGAATTTCGTTCACCGCATTGCTCAGGCCAAAGTGAACTGTTCGCTCTTGTTCCTTGAGAATTTCAACTTCACGTGCCAATGCCAATTGTGAATTGCGAACGGCAGCATGGGCTCGACGAAATCCAATCGGGACGGTGTATTCCACACCCGCTGCCCACTCTTGAAGTTCGCCCGATGCCAAACTCGATCCAGCGTTGCTCAGACCGTTATATTCCAGCAAATCTTTGCCGAAACCACGGAAGCGGTAGCGTCCCACAACATCAAGGTCGGGGCGAAGGAAGTTTCGATTTGCTATCAACTCGAGTTTTCGATGCTCAATCACCCATCTCTGACGCCGCAATTCGGGTCGAAGCGAGAGTGCATCGGCGATGGCCGAATTCCAATCGTAGACAACGGGTGCTTCGGTTGGCGAGCTGCTGGGACGAATGATGCTGGTATCGTTGATGGGCAAGCCGGCGATCAAACGAAGTCTGCGTTCAGAAAATCGAACCCCCCCAGCGCCGCGGAAGGTACCACCGGAGCTGCCGTTATTGGTTCGGGTCGAATCGATCGGGCGACCATTGAGCGCATCCACCACGTCGGCTTGGAATCGCAAGTATTGTTCCTTGGCTTGTTCCACATCGCTCTGATCTTGGCTTTGGGCGTTTTTCGCTTTGTTGCAAGTACGGACGTAGATATCGTAGGCTTTATCTCGGGCATCGATTTTGGCTTCGAGGTCACGGTAGGCGAAATAAAGGTCCCAGTAAGCATTTTCGACGTCTGACACAAGGTCACGGACAGCTCGTTCAAAATCGGCTAAGGAAATATCGGTGCGGACGCGACCAATCAAGACGCCATTGATAGCACCAGGCTGGGAGTTCGGACCTGCGATACGGTTAAATTCCGTGCCAGCTCCCTGGAGCAGTGGCTGACGTACTTCCGCCTCAAGGTAAGTATCCCAGGAACTTCCGAATGTGTTGGATAGTTGGTTGTTACCGTCATAGCCGGTGATATGGCGGAAGTTGAATTCAGCACCGGTAGCGCTCTTCTTGCGAAGACCGTACTGATAATTATTCAAATCCTGTTGGAAGCGACCGTTATTACCTAAAAAGCTGTTGTTGTATTGGCGATCATTTTTCTCGAAATTCAAGCCTGCGATAAATTGTGCGTCAAATTCGCTAAGGGCAGCTTCTTCACCGGTGCGCGGGTCAGTGTAGGCCATCGCCGGATTGACGTTGGCAATAGCTGTCTCGGGAGAACGAAGCAGGGCGCCCCCCAAATCTCGCATAACCTTAGAGTTAGCCAGGGCGAAGTAAATACAGTCTTGTAGCTGCATTTCCCTCGAATTGGCCGTTGAAATAGATTTCTCATCCATTTCCATGGGAGAAACATTTTCCTGCCAATGTTCGATACACACATCGTCAATGCAGGGCTCTGTCGGCGTCAATTGCGGTGGGCAAGCGGACGGGGTCGTCGACGGTTTGAAGCAGAAGTCTTCTTTGGGTGAAATTCGATGCGCAGTCCAAGCACAACCGCTGATTGTTGCACAACCGAGCGCGAGGCCCATCAGTAGGTTCTTGGATCTATCCATGACCATCGCTCCAACATTGTCGATTTGATTAAAGGATACGGACAGGGAAAGTTTGAGGATGCTCTATGTACGAAATTGCGACCAAACGTCAAACTTGGAATAAGTAGACGAAGTCCTAGCACTCTCATTGTCGGAACAAGTGGGATGGTTTAGTGAGTTTTTCTTGCGGAAGAGTGCTTTACACTGTGGGGGGCGTCTGATTGGAGTAACATTCAGGGGACACCACTCCGCAGTGCTGTTAAGATGTAGCGATTGTGTTGGCTTTTTCGGTTGTTTGAGAGGCGTAAATTGACGAAGGCGGTCGATCAGATTCTCAACGGTTTAGAAGCATTGATTACCTCTGAACCTTCAGAGCGTAACTACACCAAGCTGTTATTGCAGCAATTGAGAAGTTTGATCTCAGCCGATCTTGCGGCGCAAATCCAACTGGTCAGTGAAACGGAATGGTTGGTTTTGCATGGAGATGCCGCCCACGAGGGACCGAGCCGCTCCGAGAGTCAAAATCAGCTTGCTCAACAATTGGCCAAAAACTGCCAATCTATAGAGGTAACACGATCCGAGACGCAATCATGGGCTGCCGGCGATGGAATCTATGTGGTCTCGCCGATTCAGCCCAACACTTGGCAAGCCGGTGCCTTGCTGTTGAGATTCTCTCCCGATGCTACAGTGCAACTAGCGGCCCTCGCACCTATTCTCATGGCCTTTGGTGAGTTGCTGATGGCCCACTCGATTCGCTGGCGATCGATGCGTTGGCTTGATCAAGCCTCAGGGTTGCAATCGATGATGACCAACATCAGCGAATGCGAGACTCCGCAAAACTTGCATTTCACCTTGGCCAATGATTTGAGAGTCTATCTAAAAGCCGACTCGGTTACTGTTTGGCGGACGCAGTCTCGGAATCGAATGAGACTGGCAGCCCAAAGCGACTGTGCCGTTGAACCCAGCGAAGCGAGTTTACCGTCCGGCTTTCGCAATCTCGCGGTCGAAGCGATCCGTAGCGGAAACGTTGTATCTCGCACTGAACTTGCGAATGAAAAAATGGTTCGCAACTGGTTGGCATTTGGGTGGCCAAGAAATCGAAAGGGAGTTACACCCGAGATTACTATCGTTGCCTACTGGGATGACGAATCGAGGTATGCCGATGCGATCCACAAGCTCCGCTCATCGATCGTTGCACTGGAGTCAGTGACTGTCAATGTAGATCGATTGCTGGCGATACCGATCTGGGGAAGAAGGCTTTCGAAAACATTCCGAGCTTATCAAACGGGAGTGAAAATTCTTTTCCTCACTCTCGCGCTCGCGCTTTGCGGCTGGTTAGCGTCTCGGGAAATTCCTTTTCGCATCGACGGGCGAGCATCGCTGGAACCGGTGGTTCAGGTAAATATTTTCGCTACGCAGGATGGCATCATTCAAGAATTAGATGTAGCCACTGGTAGCGAGATAACAGAAAAACAAAAGTTATTGCAAATTCGGTCTGCCGAACTCGATTTGGAAATCGAAAAATTGGAAGGAGAAGTTTTAGCTCTCCTGGAAAAGCGAAATGGCTTTCAAATCTCATTAAATCAGCTCTCGACGGATGATCCACAGGGAGAATTGGCTCGCAGCCAATTATCGTCTGAAATTATTGAACTCGATCAGCGCGAAAAGCAACTCAAACAATTACTGCAGTTACAGCGAGAAAAACGGGACGCTTTGACCGTCGTAAGTCCGTGCAATGGTATTGTGGTCACCGATAATGTGACCGAGTTGTTGGCAAATCGTCCCGTCAAGCGAGGTGATACTCTTCTGCAAATTGCAGATATCAGCGGCCAATGGCATCTCAAAGTAGAAGTTCCGGATTATGAAGCGGGACACGTCAAAGCGGCTTTCGATAAGAACAAGGACCTGGTGGTTCGTTTTCGACTCGCCTCGGATCCTGATCGAGAATATCGGGGCTCTGTGCGCCGTATTACCGATTCGGTCCGGCCTGGCACAAATCAAGAATCCGTTTGGACGATTTACGTCAGCTTTGATCCAACGGATGTTCCGCTGAGGTTTGGAGCGAGCGTTACCGCTCAATTTGAATGCGGACAACGCCCCACTTGGTACATTTGGTTGAGGCCGTTGTGGGAAAATCTTCGACGCAGATTTTGGCTCTAGTTTTTGTCGACCATGATCCCTTGGAGAGAGCGGGATGAAAATGTTTAAATGGGTTATTTTTTCGGTAGTATCCCTGTGTGGATTCTGCGCGTTGATCGCGCAAGAAGATCCGCAAAGCTCAGCCCCTACGGATCCACCTACCGTTAGCCCAGCGGAAATCGAGCTATTGAACGCATTAACGCGGACGCGCGACATTATCGAGCTTTCTGCAGAGATTTCGGGAGCAATCAAAAGTTTAAATGTGATGGAAGGGAGCCGAATTGAAATCGGACAGGAACTCGGGAAGATCAAAGACGAACGCGCCTCGCTAGCTCTCGAGAAGGCAGTTCTTGAATGGGAAGTCGCCGACAAAAAACAGAAAAGCGACATCGCGGTGCGGTTAACGGACAAAGCTGCTTTGGTGGCCGCCACGGAGTATGAGCGCGCGATTCGAGCGAATAAAGAAATCCCAAATACCTATGCCGAGAGCGAAGTGGATCGCAGAAAACTGGTTTATGAAAAAGCCAAACTCGAAATTGAGCAAGCGGCCTACGAGCGGGTACTCGCTGCTGGCGAGGCATCTGTAGCGAAAAACGGCCTCGATCAAGCACAACTCGAACTTCGCCGCCATCTTATTACCTCTCCAGTTAATGGAATGGTCATCGCCATAAAACGCCAAATGGGCGAATGGGTTGAGCCTGGTATGTCGATTTTGGAAGTGGTCGATATGGATTTTTTTCGCGTCGAGGGCTTTGTGCCACTAGATAAAGCGGCACTCGAATTGGCTGGTCGCGAAGCGCGGGTTCAAATCAGTCTGGGCGAGAATGCTTGGGAAAAACTGGGCAAAGTGGTTTTTGTGAGTCCAGAGGCCAATCCGGTCAATTTGCAAGTGCGAGTTATTATCGAAGTTCCCTTTTCATCCGAAAAGGAACGCCTCAGTTTTCGCTCCGGTCTGAAGTGCAAAGCATTCATCACACTGTCGCGACCGGAAACTAGCGAAGAAAATTCACCAGCGGAACCAACCGACAAATAATGCTTAGCCCCAGGACTCGAAGTTAGAGAAAAAGGACCAAGACATGATCCCAAATTTAGGAAATCCGCGACTGCGCGAAGACCTGATTTGGCTCAGGCATGGATCCAAGGGTCTCGATCGATGGACATTAAAGGATCCGAGCAACGGCGAGTATTTTTATTTCAGCAGTATCGAAAAGGATGTCCTTCAACTGTTTCATGGCGATAAAAGCTTGATTGAAATTCATGAAACGCTGAGGCAAATCAAACCCGGCAGCGACTGGTCTTTTGAGAAGCTTTTTTCTTTCTTGCAAGTTCTCCTATTTCACAATCTCGTACTGTGTGAGCAGTACGGAAAAGGAACTCAATTAGCGAGGCTTATCGATAAGAAAATAAAACATCGACGCTATGGCTGGTTAACACAGCCCTTGAGTATCCGCATTCCCCTTTTTCGTCCGAATCTATTGCTCGCACTGCTCAGGCCGGTTGAATCCCTTTTATTCCATCCCGTCACCATCGCTGTCGTACTGCTGGTTGGAGTCTTTTCGCTCATCTTCACAGCTTTACAGTGGCCAGTGATCGTTGGTTCCTTACCCTCAGTGGAATCATTGATTCGCGGCGATCGCTTGTTGCTGTTGTTACTGGCACTTGCGATCATAAAATCGCTCCACGAATTAGGGCATGCGATGGCTTGTCATAAATACGCTGGGTCATGCGGAGAAATTGGCATGATGCTTTTAGTCTTCACGCCTTGTTTATACTGCGATGTCAGCCCATCTTGGATGATAAAGAATCGCTGGCAGAGAGCGATCGTCGCACTGGCAGGAATTTACATCGAGTTGATATTGTCACTGGCTGCAATCTTCTGCTTACTGTTTATTCCCTCTGAAATCGTTCGGGCTTTTGCCGTTTATATTTTCATCCTCTGCTCGATGGGTACTATTTTTCTTAACGGAAATCCCCTGGTGAAATACGATGGATACTTTGCTCTATCGGATTTACTGGGAGTTCCCAATCTCTCCGAGCAAGCGAAAGAGGCGGCCGGTTATCTTTTCAGAAAATGCTTTGCCAAAAATACTCCCCCTCCCCCTTCTTTGGATTATTCGCGAGCTTTTCTGGTTTGTTATTGGGTTCTATCTACAATCTATCGTTTTATTCTCCTTATCTTAATCTTGTGGGGTATCAATTGGTTGCTTCGACCGTTGGGCCTTGAGTTTGTAGCCTACTATATTTCTGTGGTTGCCCTGGTTGGTGTAGCCTGGAATTTTGGACGCTTGTTGGCAGGAATCCCAAAGATGGTTCGCCTCAGTGATGGCTTTAGAGTTCCTAACATGGTTGCCGCTTCTCTTTCTTTCTTGGTATTCCTTGCAGTCGTTTTCTATCTTCCGATATCCGATTCCGTCGAGTCGCGAGCGATCGTTCGTTTCGAAACAATGAACCCCGTGTTTATTCAACAACCGGGACAACTTGTGAAGGGAATGGATGCGGAAGGCTCTGTCAAACAAGGCGATATGATCTATCAATTGCAGTCGACCGATCAAGATATCAATGAAATCACGACATCGTCGGAAGTCGAATTGACGTCTCTCAAAATACGGTTGCGAAAAGAGTTGTCCGTGATTGCCGTTCAGGATGACTTGCAATTACCAACTCTTGAACGAACTCTCGATATCCGTCAACAGCAACTCAATTCAGTTCGAGCGGAAAGAGATCAATTGACTTATCGCGCGAATCAGGCTGGTTACTGGTTCCATGCGTTGCCGAGTTACATTCGTTCCCTGGATGGAAAATCGCTGAAACCATGGACCGGTTTTCCCCTGGAGCGACAAAATGTCGGTGCCTATTTCGAACGAGGCATCCTGCTTGGATGGTTGGTCGACCGCGAGAAACCCATGATCGAAGCTTTTGTTTCTGAAACTGAACTCAGTCGTTTGACCGTTGGTATGCGCACATTTGTACGTGTAGATCACCAACCGACCAATACGTTAAATGGTTCCATCGTCGCGATTGGTACGGAACCTGTTCCCTACTTACCTCTCGAACTGGAGGGGGATTGGCACATTATGGCACAACCTAACCCCCAAGGACGCTATGTTCCCGAAACACCCATGTTTCGGGTTATCGTCGCCCTAGATAAGCCCCCTCCCGATCTCTTGCTTGGCGGCAAAGCGACCGTACAAGTACTGACAAAGCCCCAAACCCTCGCACGACAGGTTTATCGATTCTTAAGGCAAACCATTTTCTATCGACAACAGCAAGCCAGCTAGCGGCGATAAATTCCGAAAAATCGGGGCGATGTATAGAGACACCACGCGGGGCGATCCTGCTTGGCTTCGACGATGTAAATATCGATACTCTGAAACAAAGTCTCGATCATGACAAGATTCTCGTTTTGAAACGTTCGCAGCAGCACTGAAGGATAGCTCAATGGTCCCAAAAGTTGCTGTAGATCTTTTGTGCGAATCTTCGATTCGACAGGTAAACCAAAGACAATACCGCAGTCTTTACCAAATAACATCTTGAATAGAATGTCGAACTCATCAATCTTCCAACCATGCACCCACAGTAGAGCATTGCTTAGATTTCCAGCTTGACCCTCGACAATAAACTTATTGAGCTGCGCTCGTTCCGACGCTTGGATGTCCGCCCGGTTCACGATCAAATAAAAATCGTATCTTTGATGAAGTTCATTGAGGAATCGAGTTAAGGCGGCTAGGTCAAAGGATTGAAAGGCATAGAACGTTTTTCGATGGGATGGACGTGCTTCTAAACCATAATTGGCAAGCCAAGCTTCCTCGACGCCCTCAGGTAACTCACCGCTTAAGCCTGAAAAAGAGCTTCCATCTTGCGCTGGGTAGGATTCGTCACCGACACTGGAATCGGCCGTGGCACCGGCATAAATGGTTTCACTAGAATCCGTAATCTTCGATGCGGGCAGACTTCCCTTCGCAATCCCCGCTAAACTGCGAATCGCCAGCAGTTCCGGACTCCCCTCCACATAACGACGTGTTTCATTAATATTTTCCTGCTCCGGTTTGACGTCGACCGACTTGCTGCTGCTTTTCTGAGGAAACGGAGAGAACGATGGAAACGAGCGGTTGCTCGCAGCCGCATCGTCATGGATCTCCACCCGAAATTCAGTCCCTCCCGCCCGAACAACATCGCCATCGCTAAGACAAGCTGAGTTGAAAACCCGCGTACCGTTGAGAAACGTACCATTTCGGCTTTGAAGGTCGATGAGCCTAAAGTTGCTCCCCTCGCTGCGAACCGAAAAATGCTCACGCGATAAATACAAATCGTCTCGAATCGATACTCCTCGCGAGGTGTTTCGACCCAGTAACACGGATTCGGCGGACCTCACGCACACTCCACATCCCGAGTGCGGTCCAGAAGAAGCAAGCAGCAGACAACGAAGCATAGATAGTTCATCCAGCCTAAAAAAAGGCCAAAACCGGGCACAAGAGCCGTGTCCCGATTTCGATTATCGATCGACATTCTCGAAAGTTGCTAAAAATTCAATAAATTTCCGCGTGTACCTAATTAAGGGGGTTTCTGTGGTGTGGGGTACAAAATGCTTTTATTTCTTTCGGGGGCAACTAAACTGGGAGGAACGATTTTGCGCCGTAGGCCTGTACCCATCTTCGACAGTTGAGTCTTCTTTCACTCGAGAACATCACGCAATGACCCGGAAGTCAAACTCTCCCCTCAAGACCCTGTGGGCTACAATCAAGGCTCGTTTTCAACGCAGCAGTCAACAGAAAAAAAGGTCAGAACTACGCTCGCACCTGCATGGCGTGTGCTTCAGAAAATTGGAGCCCAAAAGGGTGCTCTCGGTGTCCGCCTCTTTCGCCGGAAATATTCTCACAATTAACTATGATTCGGACCCTACCAACACTGCAACCCTGCAGGCCTCTGGAGCAAATTGGGAACTCGATACCGATGGTAATTTAGGGACCATCGAACTGAGTGGCGCGATGGCGGATCTTCAACAACTCGATGTCAATGGCAATGGAGGTATATTCAATTGGCAAGGTAATTTTTCATCTTCGCCCTTTAATCAACCCGATGCAAATCTTCGCTCCATCGATATCACAAATCTGACCAGTGTCACAATTGCTTCCACTTTCTCAACGAGCCATGGTGTTCGAATTCAAGGCTCAGACTCAGTGTCTCTGGGCGGCAGTATCACGATCACCGCCGGCAATTTGGACGTTTCATCCTCCGCGGGTTCCGTCACTGATACGACCGGTACGACTATAGATGTTTCGGGGACGGCCTCCCTTACGGGCAATTCGATAACCATCGGCGACCACGTTTCAGATACCATCAAGTTGGGCAAACTGAATTTTAATAGCAGCGGAAATGTTTCGATCGAGCAGGATTCAGCGATTGATCTTACTGGTGCCAATACGGCAAACGCTTTGTCGCTAACCTCGTCCGGTACTATCGCCGACAGCGGAGCCACATTGAATGCGTCGTCCGCAACATTCGACGCGACCACCGGAATCACCCTAGCAAATGCAAGTGGCGAAAGCCTCGCAATCACAGGTCAGGCCTTCTTTACCACGGACTCGGGCGATATCGTGGTCGGTTCAGACGGAGCGGCCAACTTCCAAAGTCTGCGATTTAGCACAACCGGAAACGTAACGATCCAAGAAGATAGTGGGACCGAATTGAGCGGTGTGAATACCGCCGCAACCCTGAGTTTGACCAGTTCCGGATCCATCACCGATGCGAGTGGTACGAGTGTAACGACAACAGCGGGTGCAAGCTTTGCGGCCAGCGGTGCGATCACTCTCAACGATATTGCGGGCGATGTGTTGACTATCGCGGGTAACGCTAATTTCAGCGGTTCAGCAATCAACATCGGCTCAGCAGGTGCATTCAATGCACAATCTTTGACGTTCAGTTCTCCTGGCGACGTCACCATCCAAGAAGATGGCGCAATGGAAGTGAACGGCACGAACACGGCAGCCGCCTTGAGCCTAAGCAGTGGTGGAGCGATGACCGATACAAGTGGCACCGGCGTAACGACCACCGCGGGTGCTACGTTTGCGGCCAGCGGTGCGATCATTCTAAACGATAACGGCGGCGATCTACTTTCGATTGGTGGTAATGCCAACTTTAGTGGCACTGCGATTGATATCGGTCCGGCGGGTACGTTTAGCGCTCAATCGCTAACGTTCAATTCGGCCGGTAATGTGACGATTCAAGAAGATGATGATACCGAGTTGACCGGCACCAACACAGCAGCCGCTTTGAGCTTGACCAGCGGTGGCGCAATGACCGATGCGAGTGGTACCAGTGTGACGACGACCGCGGGTGCCACCTTCGCAGCCAATGGCGTTCTTACACTTAATAATAATTCGGGCGATCTACTGTCGATTGCCGGCAATGCAAGTTTTACTGGCTCAGCGATCAACGTTGGTTCCGCAGGAACGTTCGGTGCGCAATCGTTGACGTTCAATTCGGCTGGTAATGTGACGATCCAGGAAGATGACGCCACGGAAGTGACTGGTACGAATACTGCTGCGATCTTGAGCCTGACCAGTGG
>JBIKMB010000447.1:0-13094 GCA_044359485.1 Pirellulaceae bacterium
TGCTTGGTGACTTGGAATAATATGAGCGACTAAACCAGTCCGAGCACCACTCCCAGACGTTGCCATGCATGTCAAACAATCCCCAATGGTTGGGAGGATACATGCCGACAGGGCATGTTGGCTGAGGCGTCGAAACCCAAATTTTGCAGAATTGTGCTTGAAGTTTAGAAAGGTCGTCACCAAAAGCGAACGCAGTCTCTGTTCCCGCTCGGCATGAGTATTCCCACTCAGCTTCTGTAGGAAGCCTGTACCGTCTCCCGGCAGCCATTTCCGCTGGAAGCTCCGAGAGCTGACGGCAAAACTCGGTCGCCTCCCGCCATGACAGGTGTTCGACAGGTCTGGTCTTACCGTGGAACTTACTCGGATTTTGGCCAATGACCGTCGCGTACTCCGCCTGCGTAACTTGAAACATTCCCAGGAGAAAGGGAGAGGTTATGCAGACTCGATGAAGGTTCTCTTCTGTCGAATCGTAGCCCATCTCTTCAGCGCGGCCACCCATCCAGAACTCTCCAGCCGAGATTCGCACCAGCTTCATACCAATCGAATTGACGATCGTTCCTGGGGGATCCACAAGCTGGTGAACTTCCATTCTTATCTTGTGAATCAGAACTGGCTCTTCGTCTTCTTCGTCTTCTTCGTCTTCTTCGTCTTCTTCGTCTTCTTCGTCTTCTTCGTCTTCTTCGTCTCCTTCGTCTCCTTCGTCTCCTTCGTTGTCGTAATCGTCATCGTCGTCTTCGTCATCGTAGTCTTCATCCTGCTCCGCGTCGGCGTCACCGCCTTCGCGCCATTCAAGATTGATCGAGATAGTGGATTCTTTCGAATTAAGTTCTATGATGCCAAAGGAATCGCAATCAATTTCCCATCCTTCTGGCATGACGTCCCATATAAATTCCTGGACCGATGACAAAATACTCTCGCACTCCTCGATGGTCACGACAGTCGACTTGTTTTTGTCTTCGATTGCCTTGGCTAGTCCTGGAAGGTGGTCATCGGACAATGAGGATCCGCAACAGTCGACCACGAAAGACAACAATCCGTCGTCGTCCCATACGTAGTACTCTGCGCTGATTACGTCAATTTTTAATCTCCGCATCTTTTCGACGATGGAGTTCGGCAGTTTAGTCTTCTGCCCGATTTTGCATAAAAAAAGCGTGGGATGCTGTCGCAACACATCTACGACATCCATACTGAGCGTTTGACGAAAATCAAATGAGAGTTCGCCACTATGCTTGACAAGCCATTCCGCAGCTTCTTTAGACAAGTCGGACGGGGCCAGCATTAATTTCCCTTGATGAGCTGACAATAGCTTAGCCATTTCATCAGATATTTCACGAATTCCGGTTAGGCTCAGCGCACCCTTGTTTTGCGATAACACCGAGATGGTTTCAACGTCAGGGTTCTCAAGGCCACACAAATAGAGATCACCAGGCACGGAGACAAGACAAGACGCCGCAGCCGGCGAAAGCGATCTCAATCCTTCGAAATGGAGATCAATCTCCCGAGGGTCGCCAGCCTCGTCGATGACTGTAAGGTTCTTAACTACTGCTGCGGTTTCGTCACTAATAGCGACGACCAAAGGGGTACTGATGCTGAAACTTTTGGTCAAAAGACATGAGAACAGAGTAGGGCTTAGATTTTTAATATTCTCTCCAATCGAAACCTCTCGGTCTTTCGTGAAAAGCTTGGAAACAATTTCATCAGGTACTTCCGTGAGTCCCTGAAGTGATATCTCCGGTCCTTTGAACGCACACAAGGCGTTGAAGGCTTCAAAGGTAAGGTTGTTGATACCGTCGAGCGATAGCCGTCCAGGATACTTTGCCAGAATAGCTGCTTGCTCAACAGTTAAATCCTTGAGGCCATTGAGAGATAACGCTTCCCTCTTGTACTTGCTGAGGATTTCCGCTGCCTCGTCCTCGATCATCTTGAATCTATCAAGATTCTCGTTCTTGCGTAGAAACCTCGTCGCGATCTCCGCGGTGAGGAGATGTTTGCCCCTCACGTCTACAGACGATAGTGTAGCCTCGTTTGCGATATTACTCTCTGTGGCCTTCGCTGTAACGTCAACTTCTGAATAGCCCTTTCCTTTTTTTTCCCGAATCAGCTTTTCGATCGCCGCTATGGCCTTCTCAGGAGTCCCAGCGTCTTTCGTTTTAGGAGCCTGGCCTTCGGTCCCGATCTTCCCAAATCTCACAGTATACTCGGGTCCATTCTGGCTCACTTCCCAGAACTTACTCGACGTCCCATCCACCAGTTCGAATCGGCGAACCATATTTCAACTACCCCTTAAAAAATTGACACGCTACCTGTTGCCAATCAAAAGCCCTCGGCCCCGGGCAGTAAGCGTGTGGTACCGCCGCGCCATGCCAACAAAAAACCAATTGAAACGACTTTTTACAGAAAATCGCGCAAAACAACTCTTTTTAGAGGACAATTGGACGTCTTACTTTTGCTGCCTTACAACCTCAATTCGCCACCACTGCCTTAGACACGCCTCCCGTGTTGGCGAAAGGATCTTTGTTGACCAGAAGATAATCTTGTTGGGCGATCCGTGGCGAGTTGCTGAGCCAGGACCCTACCAATTGTAGTGGGAACTCTCATCGCAATTTTATTTGCCTGCTGGCTCGCATCGAGTGGAACGGCCATGGCCAGGCTGACCTTTTTTGGCTAGCCCAGGATGTGGTGCAAGGCCCGAAAACTCCAAGAAAGCGTTTACGATCCCTCCGCAAAACTTCGAGTTTACATCGCGTCTGAAAAACCCTAGGTCAATTCGAAGAGTTCGAAGAACTCAGTCATTACACAGGGGAAGCTCAAATACCACGAGATTTTGATGTTACTTCATTCATCAAGAGTTCAACCAGCCTAAAATTTACAATCTCATGTGTGGCCAGCAAAGTACTCTATCATCCAACACTCGATGATCCAATCGACTAAGAACTACCTCGGAGTTAGCATTCTGATCCTCAAAGTTGTACCAAGCGAAGCATCGAATTCCGCTAGTTTTTGTTACTCACGTTCCGATTGCAAAGTTGCCCGATAAGTGCAATTCAAACCCGCTCTTTTAGGTGAACCCTAAAGCGAATCGTGAAACCTTTATCTACAAAACTCAAGTCGGGCGGAGTCCGTTAGAACGCGTTTCTGATATTCTTTAATATCCATTCCCCCTCTATAGAATCGTATCCAATTGTTAACGACTCCACTATCGAGCCTATTGGTTATGAATCGCTTAACCGTTCGTGATCTACGTCGAGACTGGAAGCCTACCAAAGAAAAACTGAGCCGTGCGTCTGTATCTGGTAAGACACACCCTTTGCCGGTTCGGATGCACCGTGCATTTAGTTGGCTTCAAGCCATAGAATCCCTAGATGAAGAGACACATCTCGATCAACGCATCGTATTTCGCTGGATATCACTCAACGCTCTCTATGGGAAGTGGGATGACAAGCTCAATGAGCCGCTTCGCGATGCGGATTCTTTGAAAGAGTTCTGCGTTAAAGTCTTGCGCTGCGACCGATCACAATCCGTGGCAGAGGTCCTGAAATTTGAGGAAGAACAAATCCTTGCTATCTTGGGCGACAAATTCACAAACCGCAGTTTTTGGCGCAGCGCTCAGGCTTCTAAATTATTTCGGAACGACAGGACATACCTGCAAGGAAAGATCTGGTTTGCCGAAGAGAAATGGGATATTTTGCTTGAAAATTTGCTGTCTCGAATCTATTTGGTACGCTGCCAGTTGGTGCATGGTGCCTCAACCCACGGTAGCTCCCGTAATCGTGATATGCTCTTACGCTGCGATCATGTTCTAAACCAGCTACTACTGGCGTTTTTACTCGTCATCATTGAGCAAGCTTGGCAAGAAGACTGGGGCGAACTCTGCTACCCACCCATGGACGAATAGGCTGAAGAGTTAAGTCCTCAATACGCTGACTGTTAGGTATTCCAGCTTATCGATGTAGAAACTCAAACGCTGTAGTTGCGTAGTCTACAAAAGAGATTGATCAGCTTCATATCCGCGACGCTATTCGCCTGCGATTCGGCAATTCGTCCATCCCCGACAACAATGGTAAGTACTTTTGCCCTCGATACGGCGACATTCAAGCGGTTCGTATCGAGCAAGAACTTCAGGCCTCGAGAGCCGAATTCTCCTGCACTTGCGCACATAGATACGATAACCACGGCAGCTTCTTGCCCTTGGAATTTATCAACCGATCCTACACGCGCTCCCGCTGGCAATGCATCACGCAATTTACGCACCTGCAAATTGTAGGGGGCCACATACAAGATATCATCGATCGTCAAAGGGCGTTTTTCCTGCTGTGTGTCATCGCACAACGAACAATCAAGCAATTGTTGTGTGAGCTCCACAATGGCTTGAACCTCTTCGTCGCTTCCTTGAACATTCCCAATGTGTGGTACATCGACGAAACGAATTCCGGCTGGGACCAAATGTTGCCCTAGGTGCTGGGCAGGAATTTCTAAACGCCGTCCGCTTGTTCCGTTCCATGCAGTGAGTCTTCCCTCGTAAAAGGCATTCGAGATAAACTTGCAAATCTCAGGATGCATGCGCCGCGATTCCGCCAAAAAGACTCCTAGAGCGGGAGAGACAACTGCTTGATCGCGCAGGTAATAATCAAGCAACGATAACCCGCTTTCACCTGGATGACTTCCTTGTAGTGGTTGCCCGAGTTGCATTTGATCTCCCACCAACACAACGTTCTGCGTTGCATGGGACATGCCAGCTAAGTTAGCCAACGAAACTTGCCCAGCTTCATCCACAAACAAATAATCTAGCTTGTTGGTCAAATCGGCTCGCGCGAATAACCAAGCTGTGCCAGCGATTAATCCATGTTGGTAACGTCCCACACCCCGCGCACTGTCAGCCACCGGGGCCAGGCGTGGGTTGTCTGTGAATATTTGTTGTTCACGGTCTTTCGTGACGACAATTCCTGTTAAATTACCCGCTTCGGTGAAACTATTATCACTTGCAGCGACAACAGCAGAAACCAAATTGAGAATCGCTTTATGGCTGTGTGATGTGATACCGACCCGTTTCCCAGTTCTAAGAAGCGCAACAATCGTCGCAGCAGCGGTATAGGTCTTTCCAGTGCCCGGAGGGCCTTGAATTACCAGCGTGCTCTTTTGAAGTCCTTTGGCCAACCGAATGCAACACTCGACAAGGGTCTCATTCGGTAGTCGTAGGTTACTGCCATACTCAACACCCTCAATGCGCGGCAGTTGGCGCAAAAGAACCTGTCGTAATGCGCAGGGCAAGACATTGTGCTTATCCCAATCGCTAACCAAAAGTTCAATTGCGGTTTCAATGACACCAGGAGAAATGTACTCATCGGGAATCAAGGAACAACTCAATGGCATTTCGCCATTAAATTTCTGCCCCAACGTTTGATTACCGACTTTCAGGATTAGCTCTCCTTCTCCCATCTCGTAGATATCCACCTTGGCATTGAGATGGGATGTTAGATAAACTCCAGCTCCTGCAGTTAACTTGGTATCTTGAGTTGCGTCAAAACTGTATTTGAAGCCCAAGGACCTATCGATGGGAATCGGATTGCCAGGTCGTTTGCAAAGCCCACCTAGACACGCGAGATCCTCCATGAGTTCTTCATCTGAAAGTTTCGCACGCTCAAATTTAGCCCAAAAAACAGGCTTCATCTCACGACGATGAAACTCGAGTAACTGCGCTAGGATCACATTGAGAAGATCATTTTCAGTGAAACTAACGGAATTCGTATCCACGACTCGCGCCAGGAGTTGTTGCGCTAACTGTTGCCGTTGCAGCACTTCGGGTCGAACGTTGCTCGCCAAAGCATTAGCCTCTTCGCCAGCCAATGTTCTGCGGCTCATGTACGGAATCGCGTATTGTGATTGCAGAGATCTCAGCCACTCGGTAGCTTGCCACGTCGATTCACAATCGATCCGGTTATAGTCTCGGATTTCGTTCAACTGCCCTGAGTCTTTTGGATCGGGGGACTCACCCGAGGCTAACCATTTCGCATAGGCGACCACAGAACCACTCGCTGTTTTGACGTCACCTGCCCTGGCTTTGTCCTGATAGATTTTCTCTATGGTTTTCAGGGAGTAGTCTGGCCCGCCCACAACAACCGAGTTCTTGACGACTTGATAGAGATCGACAAAGACTTCGGCTCGTAGCAATTGGTCCACCTCGTCCTCTCGAGTTGCATATCGTCCCATCAGGCGGCGCAACGCCGAGACCTCGTAGGGGGCGTAGTGGTAGATGTGCATCGCTGGATCGCGGCGAAATCGATCGATGACCCAATCAACAAAATTCTCGAAAGCTCGCTTTTCCTCTGCGGCATTGTGCGCCCACCAATCATGAAACTGAGGTTCCGCATCTTCGACCGTTACTGCTCCAAACAGATACTCCAGGCCGCCATCCACCAAAGGATAACCTTCAATATCGAAATAGACATCGAGCTTGGATTGGGGAGGCAAGAATGTCAGGCCATGTTGATGATTACCTGCGATGTACGGCATTACCTCGAACTCGAGGCTCATCTCGGATGAGTCTATTGCTCTTTCTGTTGCTTCACCCTGTGAGGCCAATTGCAGACGGGCTTGGTTACGCAAGCGTTCAAAAACAGTCGGCGTTATGCCTGGCACGTTAGAACTGGCTGATTCCGCGAGCGAGCCAACGGTGGTTATTCCCACAGCGTTCAGTTTGACAATTTGCGTAGACGTGATGTTAGCAACTTGGAAAAGATGATCGCTTTCAAGCAAGATCTCTTCGGCTCGACTGGTCCATGCGCCATGATTGCAGCGCGGATCGGGAAAAGGCGGTTCTGACGCAGGATCGAACTGCTGCATCTGCTCTAGGAAAGCAGCCTTAACGCGTTGATAGTAGAAGAAGTAGTCGTTCGTACGGAAGCGTTGAATCTGATTCGAGCCCAATACGACCGCCAGATGCGTCGGCCGACGTCCTAAAATGGGCTCCAGCATCTCCGCATAGCAGCAAAGCTGCAACAGAAAATACGGTTTGGGGCTTTTGGCTAGCTTAGCGTCCCATACTTCATACATTCCTGGATCCGACTCGGATCGGACTAAGAAGTCTGCGAAACCCGCAAAGGGCGCAAGAGTCAGATAAGCTTGGCAAATGATTTCGCAGTTTTCCCGGATGGCCTGCAGCGTTGCTTCTCGCTTCTGATGGTCAGGGACCTTAGTGTCAATTTCGACTACATCCCTGCCATCAGCTTTGAGCTTCTCGATAAATCTCCGCTCATGTTCAAAGCCAGCGTCTTGAAACAATAAGATCTCGTCGGTCGCGGAGTCTCTTGTAAACTTCCCCGGTTGTTCTAAATCAAACCGCTCCATCCAACTCGCAAAAAGCGACTCATTAAATCGAGTCAGGTCGGACGGGGAGAAAAGCAAATCACCGTTTTTTCGTCGCATAATATTCCAGATCTATGAAACAGGAAGACACCATGCAGCTGCTATTGCAATCAATGAACCAATCCGAATTGGCCGGGCGTCAAATCGGTGTCACCCCTGGAATTTCAATTCGCGAAGCCCCGTTTCGCCCCTTTTTGATCTTAATTTGCACAGGAATTGCATCTGCCATCTCGGGTACGTGCGAAATCACTCCAACTTTTCGTCCTTGCGACTCAAGTTGCGTCAACGCCCCCATCGCCAAGTTTAGAGTTTCCGGATCTAAACTACCAAATCCCTCGTCAATGAATAAGGATTCGATTCGAACGCGGTTGGAGGTCAGTGAAGCGAGACCTAACGCAAGAGCTAAGGAAACCAAAAAGGTCTCTCCCCCAGATAACGAGTAAATCGAACGAATTTCATCCCCCATATCGCAGTCATTAACGACTAGATTCAGTGAATTCGGCAGTCTCTTCAGTCGGTAACGAGGTGCGAGTTGCTGTAACTGCTGATTTGTGTACTGCAGCAAAACATCTAACGACACCTGTTGCGCGATCGTTCGGAACTTACTTCCATCGGCTGAGCCAATGATTTCATTCAACTCTTGCCACGGCTTGGCCTGTTCTTCGAGGACTCGCAGTTCTTTCATCGCAGCTTCATTTCTTAATCGCCTATCGTCATCCAATGTAATTGGTTTAAGTGCGTCCTCAGCTTCTTTTTTTGCGTCCGAAAGCTGTTCCCCTCGTCTTTCAATTTCTTCAAGCACGACTTCATGAGGAACTTCAGTTGGTCGCTTCTCTTGATGCAAACCTAGAGTTTTGTTGTGGCTTTCATAAATTGCCTTCGCGGCCCCAACAGACCCTTCCAACTCCTCAAGTTCCTTCCGCTCCCGAATCAGCCAATCGAGGTCACGTTCTATTACCTTGTCGATCTGTTCCACATCCCAGTCAATTAAATGAGACTCATTGAATTGCCTCAGCCAAGCTTCAAAGGCTTTATTGGCCGACGAGAAGCTGACATTCGCACAGTCAGCGTTTCTTTCGGCATCAGATAGATTATCCGAAGCCAAACGCTGATTTATCCGAGCCTGTGATAGAGTGTCATTGATGTTATTGAGACGTTCATTTAGCAGGCTCCTTTGCTGATCTAATTCCCCCTCAAGTTCCTGTATATCACGATTGCCCAAAAGTTGAGTCCGCTCAATTCTCAGCCCTTCGAGTTCTTTGGCAGTATCCACCTGCTCCTTCTCTTTGGTGAGCTTTTCGCTCAGTAATCGCCCGATATCTTCCACCAAGATATGAATCCGTGCGTTTAACTGCCCAATTCGAACTCCTAATTCACCTTTCTGTTCGAGCCAAGTCCTAAAGGAATCAATTTCCGTTTTGAATTTTTCGGCGAACAACGCTCCATTAACAAGGAGATCGTGCTGTGCTTCCGGCAATGCAGCCCAAACCGGACTCAGTTCGTTTGTAATTTGCGATTTATTCGCTTTTTGCGCAGTGATTTCTTGTTCGGTGGCCTGCCTGATCTGAAACAATTCGTGGACTTTCTTTTCCAATTGTTCCAGAACCCTTTTTTCTTCTGTCGCTTCAGTATTTCGCTGTATTTCCGCTGTGCGAAATTCTCCAATTGCTACGCATTTCGTGCGATACTCGGCACGGGCATGCTCGACTGCTTTTCGCTTTTCTTCAACGTTTTGGCATAGACGATCGGTTTCTGAGATCTGCTCATTCATAGGCAGCCCGAGAACTAGGGCTATGATCTCATTGTCTACATTCTCAAAGGCGAAAGCCGAAAGCTCTTCGTCTAACTTATTAAACGCTACCTGAGTCTTTTTAATCAGTAGATCATGACTTGCTTGCTCGATCTTGAGCAAACTTTGCTCAGCCTGTAGGGCGTCTTGCTGCTCCTTACGTTGACGAACTTGAGCTGCCGCTGCTTGCAACGCTAGCGAGTCTTCAGTCGGGCTATTGGTCGAAAAGGGGTGATTTAGCGAACCGCATACGGGACAAGCTTTGCCTTCAACCAAGGCTTGCCGTAATTCAACCGTACGATCTTCCAATTTCCTTGCGATCTCATCATACCATTCTTGAGCGAGCCTCAATGCCAGTTCCGCTTGCGGAATCTCGGTTCCAGCTAGCACCTGCAATCTCAATTCCTCTGTCCTCCGGTTGGCTTGAAACTGTTCAAGCTCTTGTTGTAAGCCAATACGCTGAATACTTTTTTCGTTTCTTGTTTGCAATTGGCCCTTGAGACCCCGCAAAATCGCCGCTAATCTTTCGACAGAAGCCCACTCCGTTTCAAGGTGATCGATGTCTACCTGTTTCAGCTCGATATCTGCAGCATGATATGCCTCTTGTGCCACTTTATGGCGGTTGTCTGCATCATCAAATCTATTTCGCTGCTTTGCTTCCTCCTTTTCGGCGTCTTGAAGTTGCCCCTGCTGTTGGGCGGATAGGGCTTTCTTTTGGGATTCCTGAGCTTCCAGCGAAATGAGATTATCGATTCGATTGATCCACAAGGCTGCATCTTTTGCGATTGATTCGTAGGACTGCAATTTTCGCAGTTCGACTTCTGCCTGGTCCAGCTTCGCTTTTAAGTCCTCACTCTCTTCCTTCTTTTCATCAAGCTCTCTGCGTTTGATGCTATGTGCATTCTCTGCTTTCCGGAATGCGTCGTCGGCAGAACGACACTTCTCCCCATAAACTGCAATTCGCTGTTCAACCTCACGGGCCTTTTGAATATCCGCTCGAATTTGGGGCTCTTGTTGCAACCAGTGATTTAACGCGGCCTTTGCCTCCTCGTAGTTTTTTGAGACCTTCGAGGCCTCTTCATTTGTGCGATCGACATGCTCCGCTGAAGTGGCCAATTTTTTGTGGGCATCGCTCCGCTCTTTTTCCGCTGCTTTTTGGTTCTCTCGCAATCGAGTTGCTTCATGCTTAACGATCTCTGTTAACTCCATTTCTTCGCGACGCGGTGCGGCCTGTTCCATCTCTTGTAACCGCAGTTTCCATTCCTCTTCCGCTTTGCGAGTGTTCTCCTTTAATCCAGCCAAATGCTCGTACCATTCGCTATGCTGGTTCAGTATATCTACCTTTGCTTCGAGAGTCCCAACGAGTCTTTTCGCGGTGTTGTAGCGTTCTTCGGCCGTCGTTCTTTCGTCGTCCGTCAAAGGAGGATTGCCCTGAATCAGCGCATTTTTGCCCTTGATAAGAACTTGGAATTCGTTGCAACGTTGGTAAACCCTCTTGGAGATCTCTTCATACTCCTGTGTTCCAGTAAGTTTCTGAAGAATCTCCGCTCGCTCTGTATCTTTGGCTTTGAGGAATGCCGCAAAGTCATTTTGCGCAAGCAATACGGCCCGCGTGAATTGCTCGAACGAAAGTCCGATTTTGTTTTTTATGGCATCGAGCACGGCAGTTTTTTTGCCATCAGCCTCGATTTCTCCTTTTGTGTCGGGAGTAATATGACCTTTGTAAAGGACTATGTTTGCATCTTTCAATGTCCCGTCGACAGACTCGCGTGCCCGTCGAACGTCCCATCTTGCCGTATATGGAGAACTGTCGATCCCCACGAACGCCACTTCAACAAATCCTCGGGCTGTTCCCCTCCGCAACAATGATTCGGAAGCGGTTTGGCTTTCATTGCCTATATCTTTGACGCGTCCCAGTTTGTTGAGACGCGGTGTCTGGTCGTAAAGTGCTAGGCAAAGAGCATCCAATAACGAGCTCTTGCCCGCCCCTGTTGGGCCGCTGATTGCAAATAGCCCGGCGGATCTCAGAGGCTCTTGCGTAAAGTCAACCGTATGGGTACCGGCGATCGATGCAATATTGCTTAGTGTGATCCGAAGTATCTTCATGAATCTCTCGAAATTTCAAGCATAGTTTCTCGGAAAGCAGCGACGACGGAGGCATCCGGTCGGGCTGCATATTTCTCTTCATAGGCGGCCATAAAAATCCGCTCTGGGTCTAGGGATCGAAGATCGAGTGCCGCTGACTGGCTTTCCACCTTATTGGTATCGCGGTCTCGATCAGGATATTCCACTTTGATCGAAGCCAGTCGGACGGGCTTTCCCTCAACGGCCTGTTCTAGTTTCCGTCGGCGCGTTGGATCGGGCTTATCTTCGAGAGCACGCACTTCGAGAAATGGAAAGCGGTCTTCGCCGATTGTTTCATCGAAACGTAATTCACCGATTTGAAGCAGTATGTCATCGAGCGGTGAATAGCCTCTTTCGGGAACGCAAATCAACTGTTTTGTCAGAGGTACAAAAACGGGAGTTACCTCAACTGGTTGCTCTTTTTCGACTTTCAATTGCAAGATTTGATGCTGGTAGTGTATTTCTGAAAACGACAATGGAATGGGGCTACCGCTATACCGAATGGTTCCATTCCGGAACTGCTGAGCCTTATGCAAATGCCCCAAGGCTACATACGCGAGCTCTTGCGGAAACGAATTTGCATTTAATGCTTCAACTCCACCGATGATCAGTCGGCGCTCCGAATCTCGACATTCATCCGCTCCTAACAGATGCAAATGCCCCATCCCAAGAATTAACGCACCAGGATAAAGTTCGTCTCGTAATTGGCACGCGCGTGCAGTAACGACTCGATACAACTCACGAATACCCTCCAGGTATGGATCTGCATCCTGGCCGATCGAGGGGACATCCGAAGGTCTAAGGAATGGTATGGCCAGCACCAATGCCTCTACTTCGCCATGGCTGTTTTTTACAGGAATGATGAAGCGATCGATATTGATTTCACCGTTTACATCACGATGTACCGTACCGGTAACATTGATGTTCAGCGTGTTGAGTAAATCTTGTGGCGCCTCCAACCTCGCCCCCGCGTCATGATTTCCGGCCACGATTACAACTTGCATATCCACGGCAGCGGCTCGCGCGTCCGCTAGAAACTGATAATACCGGCGTGTCGCAGTCGCGGAAGGATTAACCGTATCAAACACATCCCCCGCAACCAGAATCGCATTGGGTTGCTCGTTTCTGATGAATTCAACCAACCACCCCAGAAACGCCGCATGCTCGGAATCACGGTCATAACCAAAAAACAATTGCCCAAGATGCCAATCAGCCGTATGCAAAATCTTCAACATAGATCAATGCTTTCTTGACGCTTTATGCAATGAACGCGACATCAGGCCTCACAATACTACCCTCTCCAACATCGGCATGCCGACCGAAACATCAAGTAATAAGCGTCTTCACGCAACGGTCTGTGCCATGAAAGTAAGGAAGATTTTTAGCCTTTCAGTATTCATCACAAAGTGTAGCATCTCCCTCTTTTTTCACCAAATAATCGATCCTTAAAGAACTGGTTCGTTCGACCGTCATTTGTCAATGTCACGAACTACCCAAAGGAACTAGTGAGTAAGGGCATTCACGGTATTGATAATCGAGTACGCTTAGGCCTTTTGGATTCGGATGATAATTTTGACGGACGCTAAGTTGTCTAAGTCCCAAAACGCGACGCCAAGGAATCGAAACCCGACACGAGAAGATTAGCCAAATCTAAGCCGCGATCATCGTGCTCGGCAAAGCGCGAGAAGCCATGAATTGAAAAGAGATGGTCGAGGCCATACAGGTCGCGGGGCTTGGTCGACGCCTAAGGGTAATCGTGTCAGACCGCGGTAAGATGGACTGTTGGTAAAAAGACTTGCGAAAGAAGTGCGTCGCACTT
>JBIKMB010000161.1:0-13092 GCA_044359485.1 Pirellulaceae bacterium
AGATTCCAGCGCAAGAAAACGAAGTAGGTATCCAGCACATCACAGCGGCAGTATTCATTGATCTCTACCACTTTACCCGCCTGATAGAGATCTTGAACCATATCACCTTGGACATCCATTTTGCCAGGCTTTCCCAGCAAGGAGGCAGCAAGATTTAATCCTCCTCGAAACCAAGTACTACCGAAGTTGGTCAGCATCTCATGCAGGTCGATATGAGCTTGAACGTTATAGCGATTGCGGAATTGCTGATAGGATCTTTCGCTTGCATGAAACCAGGTTGGAACAGAAACACCGAAGCGGAAGGCGGAAAGTTCCATCAAGGGTAGGTCGAATGAGCGACCGTTGAAGGTAACAAAGGTAGGATGGCCATACTTTTCCCAGCCGGTCCAAAAATGCTTGGTGATCACGGCGGGTCGATGATTGGGTTGATCAAGCGAAACGATCTCACGGAGTTTAAAGTCGGAATCGATTTTGGCTACGACTACGGCGATGGGTAGATGATAGGTATAAGGGATGAAGTCGCGTCCTGACTCGAGCATAAGATCTTGGCGAAATCGACGCACAGCCGCCTCGGCATCGAGTTTTTCTCCTGCGTAACGCGTCTTTGTGATCAGGTTGCCATCCGCGATGCTCTCGATGTCAAACAGCAGATAGCGAACATCTGAGGTAGCCATATAGAAGTTATCCGTTCCCAACAGTGCAATCATCCGGTGCACTGTTTGCCGCGAACCTTATTCTTGACAACAACTTGCGACTGGAAAGATTAACAAAGTCATCTTTCGCAGACCACTCCCCACCTGCAATAAAGCGGAATGCACCACACCCAGCGGTACGAGACTCTTGAAAAAGTAGCAATTGGGGAACAGGGACAAGTCTCCGCCGGCGAAGATAAAACGCTCGGGCGACTCGTCGCTCTCAAGAAACCAAATAAAGGCTTACAAACCGACTTGGATATAACTCAATACTTAAATGTCGTGACAGAACAAAAAACTTTTTTCTCTTTTTCGCTGGGCTTTCCCAATCCTCCTAGCGATTTCCGCGCCAAGCTCATCCTCGGGTCGAGTACACGATACAATGCTGCCGGATCATTTTCTAGTTTAGGGTAAGCTTGCCGCCGACCCCGCTCCGTTTACGATGTGAGAAAACCTGTTCGAATGGGAATTGCCATTTCTGCTATGAACCATCCAACCATAAATCGTTCGCGATTGCTCAACCGATTCTTACAGTATGTCCGTTTGGACACTACAGCCGATGCGAGCAGCGCTGGCTACCCAAGCTCGCCCGGTCAACTGGAGTTAGGCAAGTTATTGGTCGAACAGTTGAAAGCGCTGTCGATCGAGGATGCGCACCAAGATGAACATGGGCTGGTGTGGGGAACCGTTCCAGCCACGGTTGCAGGACCAGCCCCGACGATTCTTTTGAACGCTCACCTCGACACTAGCCCAGAAACCACCGGGAAGAATGTCCAGCCACAGGTGATTGAGAATTATAGCGGAAACGAAATTCTGCTCGGCACTAGCGGCCTGTCGCTCTCGGCAACAAATACACCATCGCTGAATCAGCTCATCGGCAAGACGCTGATCGCGACCGATGGCACGACACTTCTCGGCGGCGATGACAAAGCGGGCGTGGCAATCCTTATGGAGTTAGCCCAAACGTTAATCGAAAATCCCCATCTACCGCATGGACCGGTCCGCTTGCTGTTTACCTGCGACGAAGAAATCGGCCAGGGTACCAAGCACGTTCGTCTCGATAAAATCTCCGCTGTCGCGGGTTATACCTTGGATGGCGGCGGAGCTGGAACTCTGGATGTTGAAACCTTTTCAGCCGATCAAGCGACGGTTTGGTTCCGTGGTAAAAATATACATCCCTCGATTGCCAAGGGAGCCATGATCAATACGATTCGAGCTGTTGGGCATTTCATCGATCACATGCCGAAGCATATCTTGGCACCGGAAGTCACCGATGGTCGCAGGGGCTTTTTGCATCCCTATTCACTTCAAGGTGGCGTCGCCGAATCGAAGTTGCTCATTTTGCTGCGAGATTTCGATACACCTAGGCTCGTTGAATATGCCAAGTTATTAGAAGACTTAGCGCACGAAACCGAACTGCTCTGGCCTGGTTTAAAAGTCCGAGTCGAAATCGCGCACCAATATCGAAATATGGGGGATGGACTGAGACGCAATCCATTGGTGGCCGATTTGGCAGAGCAAGCCTATCTCCGACTGAATCGACCGTGTCAACGCGAAATCATTCGCGGTGGCACCGATGGCGCATTGCTCACGGCGCTCGGACTCCCAACCCCGAATCTCTCCAGCGGCCAATACAATATCCACAGCCCACTGGAGTTTGCTTGCTTAGACGAAATGATCGAAGCTTGCGAACATTTAGTGGTGCTGCTCGACCTTTGGCAACAACATGGACGCAGCTAAACAGACCACGAAGTGCTTCATCAACAACCAGAAAGGACCAGACTGCGTGTCAGGACCAGACTGCGCGTCAGGGTCAGACTGCGTTGACCGACGACAGGAACTTCTACGCAGCTTTGCGAGCCTGAGAGTAGTCTCCCTCGACGACACCGAACGCGGGTCGATGGGCTGCGGCGACCACTTGCGAAGCATGATCCAAACGGCTTTTCAGCCGGCTGACGCTGCGGAGTTGGCGATAACCTCGCATGAACGATCGAGTCGCCGCCAGTCGAGCTAACGATAAAGAGCCGAGGATGCGTTCCACGAGAGTCGGGAAATGCGAGGCCGCGCCGACGCTGCCAAGAAGGGCATCGTACTGAGCCACCGCTTCTCCGATCCCTTGAAACTCCTCGGCGCTTTGGACTGTAAGCAGCGAGTTCGGAACCTGGATCGTTGAAAAGTCGGAGGAGACAACCACCGCGCCGATTTGTCGCAGAGCTAAACCGAGTTCTGCTTCGGCCGCTGCGATCGCAATATCGCTGCGAAGGCCATCGAGTGCCAGCAAAACTCGCCGCCGGATAAAGCAACCAGCTAGTAAAGGACCGAGCCTTCCCTCGCCGATCGCTTCATCGACCAAGATGAGTTTACGGCACCATAGCTGCGACAGGTCTAGGCCACTGTATTCTTGACCGCTCTGCTGATCCATGTAGATCGGTAGAACCATACTGATCTCACGGTCGGTCAAGGTTCGCAGCGGTTCATCGACCCAAGAATCTTTGACTTGCACGCCGGCCCGCAGGATGTGCAGAACGGGCGAAATCGCTGCCCTGAGCGCTTCGTTCAGCAGAGTAGCCTCAGTGGCTGGTTTCGCGGTTTCGATGAACAGCACTTCATCGCCAAGGGAATAGGGATCCCGGTACGATCCATCGTGAGAAATAAGAATTTCACAGTCCGCCGGTCGATTTTCTAAAACCGATAACAGCGTTGCTTCCAGAGCAATTTCGTCGCCCGTGAAGGGAATAATGATCGAAAGTCGAGGCACGTATAACCTCCCGACGCTCGCCGCCAAAATCAAGGTGATCCCTAAATACGACAAGTTTCTTCGGACTCTGCAATTCTGTAAATTCAGGTAATTCGGCGAAGTGGAGTCAGTAAAGCGGGCCAAAATATTCCGCTGGCGTAACTTATGCCGGCGACTTGCAAAGCAAAAAGATCAAAACTTCACCCGACCAGGGCTAACCCATTATTCGGAGGTACGCCCACCAGACGATTCCACCCGCGAATGCAATCAAAAACACACTGTAAATCGTAATCAGTAACGAATAAATAAACTTTTCAGGCCAGGAGAACTTTGGACTCAACCATAAAACTGGTAAACCCAAAAAACCGGTAACGCCCCACAGCAGCACCAGAATCGCGCGGCGATTGCTAAGCAGACCATTACGGAGTTGGTCGCCGATGGAAACCGGTTCACTTTTTTCTTCACGAGTTTTGGATGAAGAAGCTTTGTTCATGGGAAAATGTGAACCAGATGAGTGAGGTGACTCGAATGTCGAGTTCGAGAAGGGATGAAGGGGGCGTTTAACCTTCAGGACTAGTAGGGAATTCCTAATGCATCGCACAAAAATTTCATCAGTGGGCGAGTTTGTCGGAACTGTTCGATCGAAACATCCACAAAGTCTTTGCGTAACACATCAGCACGCTTCAGCGGTGCTACGGCACAATAGCTGGTGCGACGAATATCTTCAATGAGAGGATGATCCAAGGAATAGCCGCGGGGTGCAGACTTTAGCGATCCTCCAACCATGGTGAACTGGGAATTAAACTTTTTATTCTGGATCACCTTTCTCCAAGCGGGGCGATCTTCATCGATGGTTTGACGGATCAGTTGCAATGCCTCGCGGGGTGGCATCCAACTGCCAGCGGCAAGAAAACATTCGTCGCTGGCTATGTGCGTGTAAAAACCGGGAGCATGAATATCGCTCAACAACTTGTGCCGAAAGGATAGACCAATATTTGTTTTGTAGGGAGTCTTATCTTTTGAAAATCGCGTATCGCGATAAATACGCATCAAAGCCTTAGACCCTCCTCGGCCACTTTTCGAGTTTCCGACCATTTGGCTCGAAATCGTTCCAAGTTTGGACTGGATTGCTTGAATGTAAGCCCAACTCGGTTCGAGATAAAACTTTTCATAACGATCTCGATTCGCTGCAAACCAGTCGCGGTTATTATTCGCCGCGAGTTCATCGAGAAATCGAAATAGTTCTTTGGGAAAACCTGTGAAAGGAGGAATATTTTTCGGAGGAGCCATCTAGAGAATCCAGGCGAGGTACTTGCGATCACTCAAAGGTTTCAGCCATTTCGCGAGCGTGGTAGCTGCTGCGAACGAAGGGGCCACTGGCAACCTTCTTGAAACCCATCGTTTTTGCTTTGGAACCGAGTTCTGCAAATACTTCGGGCCGGATGTACTCCACGACAGGCAGGTATTTGGGTCCTGGCTGTAAATACTGTCCCAGGGTCAAGAAATCGCACTGAACCGAGAGTAGATCGGCTAGGCAATCGAGAACTTCCTCCTTGGTTTCGCCAAGTCCCAACATTAAACCACTTTTGGTTTTGATCGCTGGATTCATTTCCTTGATGCGTCGCAGCATCTCCAGAGTCCAGCGATAATCGCTTTTGGGACCTCGGACCCGGCGATATAAGCGGGGTACGGTTTCCATGTTGTGATTGAAAACTTCCGGGGCTGCATCGACAACGCGTTGCAGGCAATCTTTTTGCTGAACAAAATCGGGAGTCAACACTTCGATGGTCGCGCCGGTTCTTTGGCGGACGGCTAGCACGCATTGATAAAAATGTTCCGCGCCACCATCAGGCAGATCATCGCGAGTGACCGAGGTAATAACGACATGCTTGAGCCCCAATCGGGCCGCCGCTTCGGCAACGCGAGTGGGTTCGTCTGCTTCCAGCGCCGCTGGGCGACCTCGGGATACGGCGCAGAACCCGCAGGGCCGCGTGCATACATTTCCCATGATCATGAAGGTCGCCGTTTTTTGCGAATAGCATTCCATGCGGTTGGGGCATTTGGCATTATCGCAAACGGTCTCAAGTTTTAGTTCCGACAGCAGATTGTCGGTGAAATGATTAAAATTGCCTTTCGGTACTTCGCGTCTCAACCAAGCTGGCAAACGCCTATTCGAAGCAGAATCGGTCGCTGCGAGTGAACCGCAGGACGTAGAACTACTAGAATCGGTTGCCGAGTTCGCAGAATCCAAGTTAACGATAGGTAGAGGAACGCTCATACTGAATCTTTGTTACAATTGAGAAAGAACGGTTGGCAGCCAGAACGCTGCCCTCTGCTATTGTAGGCTAAGGAGTCTAGCCCCTGAAGCCTTAATTGTCCTTAGTTCGAAACGATATACAGTGAACAAAAAAACCCCAACTCCCACTTCCTCGAATTCGAAAAAGCCGTCTGTTAAAGGGTCCGAAGCCCCGAAAGAGACGATGATTGCCGAGAATCGTAAGGCTCGCCATAAATACGAAGTCTTGGAATCGGTCGAGTGTGGAATGATACTCCGCGGAACGGAAGTCAAAAGTTTGCGCAATGGAAAATGCTCCCTGGACGAGTCGTACGGCCGCATTTTGAACGGTACGCTGTGGCTGGTAGGGTGCGATATCCCCGAATATAAAATGGGGGGCTTTTGGAATCACGAACCGAAACGCAACCGGCAACTTCTGCTCCATAAACGTGAATTAAATCGCTTCGTTGGCCGAGCTCACGAGAAAGGCCTAACGCTGGTACCGCTCAAACTGTACTTCAATGAACGAGGCATCGCCAAGTGTTTGCTCGGACTGTGCAAAGGTCTGCAAATGCATGACAAGCGAGAGAAGCTCAAACAGAACGATGCACGACGCGAGATGGAACGCGCCGTTCGTCGCAAAGGGGTTTAAGCCATGATCCTGCAACTTGATAACATTCGAAAATCTTACCCGCTTCCTGGAGGAGGCACGGTTCAAATTTTGGATGTGCCGATTTTAAACGTCGATGTGGGTGAACAAGTTGTCTTGCTTGGACAAAGCGGAGGTGGAAAAACAACTCTGCTCCATATCATCGCTGGCATTACAACTCCGGACAGCGGCTCGGTCCAACTGGATGGTATCGAGATGACCAAGCTATCCGAACAAGGACGTGATCGAGTGCGGGCTGCAAAAGTTGGATATGTTTTTCAAACATTTAACTTGCTGCCCGGTTTCACAGCTCTAGAAAATGTTCGACTCGGCATGACTTTCGGCAATGGCAAACATGATATTTCACGAGCGATTCGATTATTGGAACGCGTAGGTCTGGGAGATCGCTTGCATTATAAGCCATCTCAGCTATCGGTCGGTCAACAGCAACGTATCTCGGTGGCTCGCGCATTAGCCAATTGCCCGCGATTGCTGCTAGCCGACGAACCGACAGCCAATGTTGATGCGGCCAATCAACAAAAAATTATCGAACTCATACGGCAAACATGCAAGGAAGAAGATATCGCCCTGATCATGGTCACTCACGATTTGAAACTCGCCCAACAATTCCCCCGCGTCGAACGCTTAGAGCAGCTCAATCGCGTTCTGCAATCTGTCACGACTTGATACCGAAATCAGAGTCATCCGAGAGAGCACTATCCTATGAACTTACTCCTGATCGCTTGGCGTAACATGCAGCAGCGGGGTCTATCTTCGTGGCTGACCATTTTCTCCATGGCCCTGGGTGTCACTTTGGTGGTCATCGTGCTGGCCATCAGTGGCGTGGTCACCGAATCATTTCAACGCAACAGCAGCGTTGGCTATAACATCATCGTGGGTGCGAAAGGTAGCCCACTGCAACTCACCCTCAACACGGTGTTTTATCTGAGCCGCCCGGTGGAAAACGTCCCCTACACGTACTTCTTGGAATTTCAGCCCGGTAAAGGAAGAGAGGCCGCTTGGAAGAGCATTGGTGGCCGAATGGCTCAACCCGAGCGACCGGGAAAATACTCTAGATATATGGCGGGTGGCTTTGCCGTTCCCGTCTGCCTGGGCGATTACTTCGGTCCCTTCCGTGTCGTTGGAACCACTCCCGATTTTTTCAACAATCTTCGGTACGGAGAAGCGGGCGATATGGAATATCGTTTTGCGGCGGGGCGAAATTTCCAGGAACACACACCGGAAAACGGCTACTTTGAAGCGGTAATCGGTTCGAGGGCCGCGAGCGAAATGAAGGTAAGAGTCGGCGACAAAGTCAGCCCAACGCATGGCAATCCCGAAGGAGAAGGTCACGGCGACAAATTTACGATTGTCGGTGTCTTGGCGCCGACTGGCACACCGAATGACCGCGCTCTGTTTATCAATATGGAAGGTTTTTACTTAATGGATAAACATTCCTTACCCCCCGGCGAAGTTGAGAAGACCGAAAAAGAAAGCGGCTTGACCTATGTCGACTCGACCGGAACCGCAGCGTCCCTAGGCCTCCCTGCAAAACTTCCCATCCATCAACGCGAAGTCACCGCGATCCTGGTAAAACCAGGCGGAGAATCAGGAATCCTCGCAGCAAATATGCAACAAAACATCAATGAGAGCCTGCAAGCCCAAGCCGCTTCGCCCATCCGCGAAATTGCCACGATGCTGACAATGTTTGTACAGCCGATTCAATTCGCTCTGCTGGTGCTCACCATTTTGGTTTGCCTCGTCAGCGCTATTGCCATCTTGGTCAGCATTTACAATTCGATGAGCGAACGGCGGCGCGACATTGCCGTGATGCGGGCGCTCGGCGCTCGCCGCGATATCGTCTTAGCCATCATCTTGGCAGAGTCCGTTCTGATCGCTCTCTCCGGTGGACTGATCGGTTGGCTTATGGGACATGGCATCGCGGCGCTGGCCAGCCCCTGGGTCGAAGATCAGACCGGTATTCAAGTGAGTTTTCTTACAATCAACATCTGGGAATGGACACTCATTCCAGGCATCGTTCTCTTGGCGATCGGTGCTGGTCTGATCCCTGCCTTCTCGGCTTATCGCACCGATGTCTCCCGTAACTTGAGTGCCTAGCTCTATGCGCGAAACTACAACAAGCCGAACTTTAATGTCTTATAACAATACCTTAGAACCCGATAAGGGCGCTGAGCCTTAAATAATTTTAAATTTAAGTTACCAAACCCCCTCGAACCTACGACAACTATCCTTGACTTTCTATTAAGCTGGTAGCTAAATTGCATGCAGCAACACCACTGAAACCGATAAGTTTCGCTGGTCGGGCATTTTTATTTTCTTTTCGTTTCGTCTGTGAAAGTCCTCTCTGTATGCGTAGCGCCAATTACCCTCTCCGCAATCGTTTCGCATTCACGTTGGTCGAGTTATTGGTGGTGATCGCCATTATCGGCATATTAGTTGGCTTATTGCTGCCGGCAGTTCAAGCGGCTCGCGAAGCCGCTCGACGCATGCAATGTTCAAACAATTTAAAGCAGCTAGCGCTAGCCAATGCAAACTACGAATCTGCTTTCCGAGTCTATCCGCCTGGTCGCATGGGCTGCGACGGTATCACCAATCAACCTTGCACGGGAGATCCCAATTTTCGCCGGGTTGGTACCAGCGCTTTCGTGATGTTGCTGCCTTACCTCGAGCAAAAACCGCTTTACGATTCGATGGATTTTAACAATGGCCTCTATAGCCTGCAGTTTGGGATGAACATTCGCAATCAGCGTGCAGTCGAGGCGCGACCTCCCTCAATGGTTTGTCCATCCGACACCTCATTGCCATTTATTGACTTCGGCAGCTATAAGCCTGCCACGGGCAGCTATGCGATGGTTTCCGGTAGACGAGGAGCCAACGAAGGGATTGGAGCGGGACTCAAGATCGCCAATACGGGCATGTTTATGTATAAACTTGCATTCAAAACGCGCGATGCTTTCGATGGCACAAACTCCATGATGATCTTTGGTGAAGTTCGCGATGCCCATTTGCCTGAAGTGAATAACATTTGGACCAACGGCAGTCGCCACGAATCGCTGCGAGCGACGCTCAATCCCCCCAACACACCTCCTGGCGCGGGAGTCTGGACGTCACCCTACGGTGTGAATATCAATGGCGCTTTCCACAGCCGGCACCCTGGCGGAGTCATGTTTGCTTTCCTCGATGGACACGTAAGTTTCCTCTCGGACACCATCAATCTGACCGCCTATCGCGCTTTATCCACACGAGAAGGTAAAGAAGTACTGGCGGACGTCGAATATTGATCCCGATTCGACTCATCCATGCACCGGCCCGCCGTACAAAGCAAGAACAAACGCCTCGAATTAATACAATAATATTATAAAAATATACACATAATATATGAACAACAAATTGCTTTTTGCCTTCGCTCTGGCGATGATTTCTCTCGCTGTAAGCGGTTGCAATCGAGGCCCCAAGATGGTCAAAGTATCCGGAAAGGTGCTCATCGACGGCCAACCGCTGGAGCGCGGCTTTGTGCAAGTGATTCCGAAAGATTTTAGAGCGGCTTCCGGACAGATCGGACCGGGGGGGAAATTTACACTTACCACCTTTACCGATGGCGATGGGTGCGTTCTGGGCAACCATACAGTTACCGTTTTGTCGAATGAAAGCAAAGGTCCCACCGCACTGCACTGGTTTGCCCCGAAAAAATACTCCACGCCAGAAACCTCCGGCCTGACCCTGGATATTCAACAAGCGACCGATCAAGCGGACCTGAACCTCAGCTGGGACGGGGGCAAGCCGTACACCGAGACGTTCCAGGATGAAGGTACTCAGCCTGGAAGCCTCCCGGCTACTTCCGATTCGCCCCCGAAGTAATGAAGTAATTGGGTAAGCTTCGTAATTGCGTAAGCTTGGGCGGCAACAGTCAGAGCCTGCGTAAATTTTGGCCATTTTGAAAATGTCCATCCTCAGAAAAACAGTCTATAAAATAGACACGTTCTCACTCACTGCAGCTTCGGGCTATCAAAAAATAACCTGCCGGTAGGACAAAACGGGGGCCAATCACCCAGGGAATTGGCTTCAGACAGTTGGCTAAATAGACAAATCTGTCCTAGAATGGCAAGCGTCCGGAAATTTCAAAGCAGCGGGAACCGACTTGCTCTGTACTGGCAGCGGCAGTTGGTCCTAGGTGGCAAGGATGCCGATTCTGAAAGATGCCTGTCTTGCTGTATGCCGATTGCGGCAACGGCCGAGTACCAGACAGGTCGAATTCTCCGGACTTGGTGTTGCTTCACTTCAAGCTGTTCTGCCGGATAATTTTCTATGTTTTGCCAATACCCCAAATTGCTGCTTGCTCTCTTGGCTTGCTGCATCATCTCCCCAGTCGCTTGGACACAGGATGCAGCACCTAGTGCAGCCTTATCGCCACCAGAGACAGAGATTCGCGGTGACATTCAAGCCTTCGTGGAAGCGTATAACCAGAAGGATGCCAAGCGAATTGCGGGGCTCTTTATCGAGCAAGCGTATCTTGTGGATGAAAACGACGATGTCATCCAGGGACAAGCGAATATCGAAAACACATTTACGACTCTGTTTGCTGCGGTCCCTGACTCCAAAATCGAGACGACGGTGGAATCGATTCGCTTTTTGACAGCCAACTTGGCTGTCGAACTGGGTAGCACGGCGATCACATTCACCGATGGAACGGTGGAGAACAGTCGGTACAGCTGCGTGCATGTGCTAGATGGCGCAGACTGGAAGATGGGCCTAGTACGAGATATCGCGATCAAGCCCTCGCATCGGGATCATCTAGCCGCCTTGTCTTGGATGGTCGGCGATTGGGTAGATGAAAATGATGGCACCAAAGTCAAAACACAATGTGACTATATCGATAATGGTAGCTTTCTGATCCAGCAGATCAGCGTAGAGAGAGCTGGAGAGGTATCGCTCACCATGACGCAGCGCATCGGCTGGGATCCTGTTGGCCAGCGATTTAAGTCATGGGTCTTCGATTCCGAAGGTGGCTATGGGGAAGCCAATTGGACACCTACCGAGAATGGTTGGCTACTGAAATTCACCGGAGTCAATAGCGACGGTCAGCTGGCATCGGCCACGAATCACATCCAGCCTCTGGGAATCAGCAAGTACGTTTTTGAATCTGTCGATCGTGTGGTTGGCAATCAATTGATGCCCGCGTTGAAAATCCAAGTCGTCAAACAACCGCCTCAACCAAAGTCGGAGGCTACCGATGCGAACGCTACTGAAAATTCTCCCGGCAAATAACGACAAAGCCTGCTAATAAGTCTCTTATAGAAGTTGAGAACGGAAATGAAAAACAACAATCTTCGAGCCATATCGCTCGCCTTAGCTTTGGTTTTGGTGACCGCGCCGTTGGCTTATCCCTTCGGACGTGGCGGGCGTGTGGGTGGCGGCGGTGGCTTCAGCGGCGGTGCTCGCCCCGGTGGCGGCATGCCCGCTCGGCCGGCAGGTGGAATGGGAGGCAATATGGGCGCGCGACCGATGGGAGGCATGGGAAGTGCCCCCTCGATGAACCGCATGCCGCAAAACATTCCCCGTCCATCCACTCCGGCAGCCGGTGGATCTCGTCCCAATCCCGGGATGAACAATCGCCCCAACATCGGCGGCGGCAACGCCAATTTGGGTGGAGCAACTCGACCACCGCAACCAAACCTTCGCCCCACACCTAGCAACAATAACAATCGGCCCGCAACCCGACCGGGCGACTTAAATAATGCCAATCGCCCCAATGCGGGAAATCGCCCCAGCACCCTGCCCGGTCTCGGCGGCAGCGGAACAGCCGGCAGTGGACAGCGCCCGGCCAATCCCGATCGACCCAACATCGGTGGAGCCAATCGGCCCAATGCGGGGAATTTGCCTGGTTTGGGAGGCGATGCGGGCAATTGGTTTGGAAATAATAGTTCGGCCATTAGCGACCGTGTTGCCAATCGTCCCATGACACCGCAGCAACGACGCAGCGAACTATCGCAAGCAGTCGAAAATCGTCCCGCAAATCTGGACCAGCGCCGCAACGACCTTTCCAATCGCCTCAGCGATGCCAACCGCGAAGATTGGCAACAAAACCGCAACGACTTCCAAGATAAACGACAAGACTTCCGTGACAATCATCGAGAGGATTGGCAACAGTTCGCCGATGATCATATTCATAACCACGGGGATTGGTATAACGACTGCTGGCACCCAGATGGCGATTGGGAATTTGGGGATGGCTGGAGCTATATGTGGGATAATTATCCCGCGCTCACCGCCTTTGGAGTCACGCGGTGGGGCGTTAATCGATATGCCTACGGCTTTGGTTACTGGAACTATTATAATCCTTACGCTGTGGGAACTCCTGTTTATGACACGTATAACTACTCACAGCCTATTGTGAACTACAGCGAACCCGCTGCTGAATCTTCGACCGCTGCCGCAACCGACACCGCGGGCTCGGCCGAAACCAGCGCTATCAAACAAGCGCTCGATGAATCGCGAGCGGCGTTCATAAAAGGCGATTATTCGATTGCCCTGCGAGCCGCAGATCGCGCTTTGAAGAGTAATCCGAAAGATACCGCAGTACATGAATATCGTGGCTTGATCCTGTTTGCTATGGGAAGATTCCAAGAATCCGCTGCCACCGTTTATGCTGTACTCGCTGCCGGACCTGGATGGGACTGGACAACCATGAGCGGTTTCTATCCCGATTCAAAGACCTACA
>JBIKMB010000162.1:0-13067 GCA_044359485.1 Pirellulaceae bacterium
CAGCAATTGCGAGGAATCGGGATTGAAGTCCAAGCTCAAAACGCGATGGCCAATCAGATCGGGTTGATCGACCGAGCCGATGGTGCGTTCCAATTGCCAAGGGGGATTTCGCTGCCAAACCTTGAGGCTTCCATCTGCCGATGAGGAGATCAAGCGATCGGCGTCAAATACCCCAACATTCGTCAGCGCAGCGGTGTGGCCTGCGTAGACTGCGAGCGGAGTCCCGGCCTCGGCATCCCACGAGTGCAGGTTAGGATAATCGCCTCCCGTTACTAGCGTGGTGCCATCTTCCGAAAACGCCACACTTCGAATCGGAAGTTCGGAGTCAAGCAACGTTTTTTGGGCGGCCTCTTGTCGTGTTTTTGCGGCCGTCGCGGCGAGTTCTACCTCGGCCAACACGGCCTTCAGTGCGGGAACCTTTTCTTGAGCCGTTTTCGATTCGCGAACCGCGATTTCATGTTGCTGGAAGGCGAGATTGCGATCCGAGGTCGCCTTGGTCAATTCGGCTTTCGCATCATTGAATGGTTTCTGAAGCGTCGTTACTTTCTGAGCGGCCGTATTGGCCACATTGCTCGCATTATTGAATGCTTCGCTCGGCCCCTGCATGGCGGCCTGACTTTGTTGAACCACTTGTTGTGCAGCGGTCAACTTCATGGCCGCTTGTTCGACCGCCGTTTTTACAGCCGCATCGTTGGGAGAAACGCTCGCCAAAGCGGCAAGTTGATTGGCTTGTTGTTGAGCCGTTTCGGCGGAAGTGACGGCCGACTTATAAGCTTTTTCGGCATTGTTTTTTTGTACCAATGCATTTCGAGCGGCTGCAGCAGCGTCGATCGCTTCCTTTTCGGCCACCATTTTCTCATTGCCGGCTTTGTCAACCAATGCCTTTTTGTCTGCGAGTGTTTTATCCGCAGCAGCCAGAGTTTCCGTCGCTTTCTTTTCAGCCTCTTGTTTGACCGGTACATCTTTTTCGGCCACATCCAATCGCTGTTTACCCACATTGACGGCGGCCGTCGCCGAGGTCTGCTGGTAAGCGGTCCGCGCTAATTGCGTTTTCGCTCGCAGGTCACCTTTTAATTCGGCAACCTGCTGTCCATTGATTTGCCATAGTTTGGCGGTTTTATTTTCGCTGACCGATGCAAGGCGTTGACCATCGGGGCGAATGGCAATCGCTAGTACGGACCCGCCATGATTGATTTGGCGAATCGCTTGGCCGTTATCCAGATTCCAAAGTCGAATAGTACCGTCGGCAGACCCAGACCATATTTGCCGAGGTTGGCCAGGCATCGCCGCTAAACTGTGAACTTCACCGGTGTGTCCTGCAATCACGCGCTGTGCCAATAACTCGTTGCTCCAGATGGCTTCAGCCGATACCGCAATCCATTGCCAAACGGCTCGTTTCGAAGTATCTGGACTAGGAGTCTTGGGAAGTGCGCTCGCTAAACACAAGGCAACTGAAGTATGATCTGAAAATTGCTGTACCAATTTACCTGTGGTGATATCGTAAATCTGCAGGCTCGGTTTATCTCCTTGACAAGAAACAACCACAGATTGATTGTCGTGGCTGATAGCGATGCTCCGCAGTACCCCCTTTAACCCTTGAATCTGCTGAATGCCAAATGGATTTCCATTGTTTTGCCAAATGCGGAGGCTGCCATTCTCGGCAGTTGTTGCTAACAAACTTTCATCCGGGGATAAGCACATCGCGGTCACAGCCGCACCGTGCGATGTGTTGAAAGCGGGTTGACCATTGGCTGTTTGATAGCCCCTTAACGTCCCATCCTGCGAAGCAGCGAACAAAGTTTGGCCGTTGGAATGAAAGTTGAGGGCTCGCAGCGGCTGGGTGGGACCTTCGAGATAACGCGCCAGTCGCAATGCAATACGCCGACACATTCCCGACGGAGTTTCCAGCCACAGTCGATCGGATTTCCCATCAAAGAAACTCGATTTAAGGTCTTTTTCTAATAGGATTTCCTGAATGCGTGGCGTGGGCCCACTTAAATCCCAAACGATAGATTCGCTTGGTTTGTCCCCCAATAAGGCCGTCGATACCAACTTCTTTCCATCGGCTGCAAAGGTAAGCGATGAGCAAGGTGCGGTATGGCCGGTCAACGTCTGTATCAATTGACCGTTGGCGATTTGATAGAGACGAATATTTTTATCATCACCTGCCAAGGCAAGTAAATTACCATCCGAACTTAGGTTCCAAGCCAACGTTGTCGCTTGATCATTGAAGGCCCGTGTTTGGCTTGCATCGGCAGGATTCCAAAAACGGACTGTTCGATCGCCGCTAATCGAAAAAGGAACTTGAGCGGAGTAGCCCACGCCGATGATAGGACCACCATGTCCTGCGAATTTTTGGATTTGCATACCATCGGTGAGATTATAGAGATAGACCATGTTGTCGGCGGTACCGACTAAGGCTTGCGCTGCATCGGGACTGAACGCGACTGCGGTAACAGCGGCTGAGAGGCCTTCGATTTTTCGCGGCATGCTATTGGCGGAGTCGCCAAGATTCCATAGCAATAAAGCCTTATCCTCTGCGCCCGCAAGTACTCGCGTTCCATCGGCAGAGAAATGAATGGTGCGAATGAGCGGTGCATGTCCTGTGAGTGTATGGGTAATTTTGCCTGTCTCCGTTTCGACAATCTTGATTGCCTGAACTCCATCGCTGATACCAGAAACAGCGATGGATGATCGAGCAGTGTTGATCGCGAAAGCGGATGGATTCGAACCCAGCATTGTCTCCACGGCGTTTTGCAACATAGCTTCTGCAGACCATAAACGAATCAATCCATCATTGCCTCCTGTCGCAATCCATTTTCCATCTTTTGATGATACGATGATTCCTGTAGTCCCCGCCAAACTACGCCACGACATGAGCTGTGCTTGTTTCTCGATATCGTGAAGCGATACCGTCCCATCCTGGCTGAGCGTAGCGAGATAAGGTTGCAGGGGTTTTCCATCCGCCGTGGTCTTTTTTGCATCGAAGAATGCCAATGACTGGAGCGTTTCGGTCGCAACTTTCCAATGGGAGATTAACTTATAATTCGCCCCTTCGTCTCTACTTAAAATCTGAATGGATCCATCAGCAAAGGCTAATGCCAACCAACTTTGGTCGGGACTGAATGCCACTTTAAGAGCATTTTGGAACGATGCGTGCGCCGCTTGGGTTGGAACGCTGGGCAATGTCCAAGCCCGCACCATCTGATCCGCTCCGGCCGATACCAGCGTCTCTGGAAGAGGTGTGGGGTTGGGTGCATTATTCTCAGGATTAGGTGTCTGAGGACTTGGTGGTCGTGCTGAAAGTTCGATCGAATGAATAGCCGATGGGGTTTCGATCATGCCGCTGGGCGAACCATCGTTAAGATTCCAACAACGTATGGTTTGATCGTGCGAAGCGCTAATTAGGCGGCCATCGGTTGCAAAGCGAAGTGCGGTGATCTTGCCAGTATGCGCGTTGATCTTGATACCCGGTTGCCCGTTGCTGGCATCGTAAAATTGTATTTGGCCTGAAATATTTCCGATCACAATCCACTTGCGATCTGGAGTTATGGCAGTCGCCGTAATGGCAACTCCAGTCGGTATATCGAGCATTTTCACGTCGCTTGGACGCCGCCACAGTTTGACCTCGCGAAAACTACCCGAGGCAAGTAGGTCGCCTTCCAAATTAAAAGCCAGCGATTGAATTAGGTCTTTATGAGCAAACGGAGAGTTTGTACTCGAACTGCTGTCGGCAAGGAGTGGATCAACTAGATTTGCGACAATTCGACCTGTAGGCACATGCGCGATAAACAAGCGATTCGAGCGAGCCACGGCTAGGTACTGGCCATCGTCGGTTAAATCGAGACTGTAAATGGGGGAGAGACGCGATGGGATCGTCCGCATCGATTTCGGGGATAGATTGACCGTAGTGATGGTACCCAGAGCTCCTTGATTGATCCATAGTCGCAAGAGCCCTAATTCTTCAGAGGTCAGAGATTGAGCATTGACGTCATTCCCTTTCGGGGGCATTACGGGTTCAATTTGATGGGCTGCGTATTTAAGCATCAGGCTGTCATCGCCCCGATTGGGCAATAGAGCTGGACCGTTATCTCCTCCTTTGCGCATCGCTTCGGGAGTTTCCAAAACCAAGCCACCTTGATTGTCTTGTTGATTATGGCATGCCAAACAATTTCGCTGCAAAATCGGTAGGATATCGCTATTGAAATCCACCGGTTTATCACGCTGTACAGCGGCAATAGGAATAGCACCTTCCTGAAAGCCCCAAGCCGAATGAAAACCTATCTGCATCAGAACGAACACACAGAGCATCGGCGTGATGATTGAGGTGATATTGCGTTTCATGAAAGAAACCTCATTGGGCAGGATAAGGCGATCGCGTGTGGGGACAAGTGCAAGGGAGGAGTGTCTTGGGGAGTAATGGATTGAGCTATAATTTGTGTACGTAGACTATTGGGCTGGTTTAACTTCCTCGACGGAGAGGTTAAAGGGGCGATCCACGGTCAATGCTTGGCCATTAAAATTCAGCGTTGCACGCAGGATCATGGCATGGTTACCGGGCGTTGCATTGGGCTGAGCCGTCACCATGATTTTTCCATCGGCCGTACCATTGGGAATGCTGATGTTGCCAATTTGCAAACCGGTCACCCCTTGAGGCTGTACGACCTGGAAGTTCACGGGCTGATTGAAGTCGTAAAACCGCTCGACCGCTAATGGAAGCTCTACCTTGTCACCCTGCTTTACGTTGAACTGTTCAGCCGACAGTTTGAGTTTCACGGGATAGTCGACGACACGAATCGTGATGGGGGTCGCTGAAATGATGTGATTAACATTGCGATTGTTGGCCTGCTGTTGTGTTTGCTGGGCTTTTTGATCTGCTTGTTGTTTTTGCTGAGTAGCTAATTGCTGAAACTGCTGAGCTTCCTGCGCCTTTTGATCGGCCAATTTTTTTGCTTCGGTTGCAGCCGTATGTTCTTTCGTGATTGTATCTAGCTTTGTGACTGCGTCCGTGGCTGCTGCCATGGCCACTTTCAGTTTTTCATTGGTGTCTGCCAGCATTTTTTCTGCTGTCGTTAGGGCCGTTTTCAAAGCGGCATCTTCGGGCGCTGCGTCCGACTTGGCTTTAGCCGCATTGAATGCGTCTTGAGATGTTTTTTGTGCAGTTGTAGCGGCCGTCAGAGCTTGGTCGGCAGAATTCTTGGCTGTCGTCGCTTGTTGCACGCGTGTGGCCGTTTGAGTCAATTCCGAGTTCGACTTGGTGGCCGCTTGCTGCGCTTGTTGATTGGCCATCTGCGCTTTGGTCAGTATGTCGGCGATTCGCGTTTGGCGTTCCTTGGCCCGGACAGCTGCTTCAGGATTTCTTGAGTAATTCATCCCTTGAACGGATGCGGCCAGGTTGATGCTGTAATCTCCTGGTTGCATGTTGGCTGGAAAACGCAAATCGACCTCGCCTGAGTCTCCATTAAAATTGAATTGCGGAAAGTTCATAACCAGCGGAAGACCAAAAACAAAACCGGTGATTGTGCCTCCCGAATCGGGTTGGCGCGTGGCTTTATACTTCAGTTTCACAATGCCACCGCGCGATGTTTCGTAGGTCGGTTGGCCTTCAGGGGCGAGCGTGATCCGTTCGGTTTCAGAAGCTGAAATTACGACAGGCAATCGATCGACCAATTTCGACGTGGGCACCGTCTGCCCTGCATCATTCGGTTGGTTGAATGCGACCCTTCCCAAAGGTTGACTGATTCGGGCCAACCGTGTTACCGCTTGACCTTCGATGGTTGCCGTCGCTTTGAGGCGGATTTCTCCCACACTCTCCGCCGCATCCGGGGCCGCGGTAAAGCTGAATATGGCTTGATGGCAATCGGGCCCAATGACCATTTCTGGCGCGGTGACACCCGCAGGTAGCCCTTCGGCGGTCAACTTGATTTCACCCGCAAATCCATCTTGTCGAAAAACGACAACACGTATCGATTCTCGTCCCCCTTTGCGGATCAGTATCGATCCGGATGTATCCATCGGCGCGAATGCCACACGAAAATCGGGACGCGCCGGTCTGAGGGCTAAGCGATAGACAAGGCTCGGATCGCTCGAAACCGCGCTGTGGCCATCGCGAACAAGCAGGCGATAGGTTCCGTCTGCCGGTGCCTTAAATTTATAGATGGGATCATTGTGGCGGTTATCAAAATCGGGGCCACCATGGCGTTGATTTGCGGCGTTGACCCATTCCAATTGTTTCAAGGTTTCCTTACCTTCCGCATCTTTCTCCATGGAAAAAACGACCAGAGCGGTATCCGTCACGGCTCCCAAGCGGTGGGACATCACATCGATCCAAAGCTCTTCATCCTTCTTGGCGTCGAATCGATACCAATCCATATCGCGCCGCGGATAGAACTGGCCGACCACTTCGCAGGGAGCTTGTACGGGCTGCGCAGATTCAGGTTTATCATTATCGGGGATTTCCCTCGTTAAGGGCCCCGAGGCCGTACCGATCAGCAGCGCATTGGAGGGACCCGATGGTGAGGTGACGCGATATTCGATTCCGTCCAGCATTGCCTGAAATGGTTCCAATCGATCCGAATAACGCAGGGTACCGACGACGTCACCGGGTATTGGAATTCGAACTCTTACTCGTTCTAAAGGAGTACCATTCTGCGACCACTCCGATACTTCACCTCCCGGCAAATTATGCCCATAGACACTGTATTCTTCGTTCGATCCCGGGACACCGACGGGAGGGAAAATGAAATCGATGGTGGGTAGATTTCGTATTTCGACACCATACGAACGATCGGCTCCTCCGCTGTAGAGCAGATCGTAGGTTTTGATCCAATAAGTTCCTGTTTCTGGAAGCTTGACGTCCAGTGTCGGATCCTCGTTGCCTACACGCTTGCTCTCCGCCAAGACGCGTCCATTGGGATCGATTAAAGCGAGTACTTGAATTGCGGGGGAATCGATCTGAGCCGCTCTACCGAAGATGGTAAGTCGCTGGCCCTGCGTACCTTTAAATTGAAACAAATCGATATCTGCTGCGGATGCAAATTGCCCATAGAGTACGGCAGGTATCTGCGGTACATCGGTGGCCTCCGCTTCGATCTTATTCGGTTCGACTTCCTTCACGCTCGCATCGGCGGAGACATAGAAACCTCTTGGGCCAGAGATCCCATACTTGCCGCGGCACCGAACTTCATATCGTCCTGCGGGAACATTGGCTCCAATCGTGACAACGAACTGATTCTCGATCGGTTGTGGGCCTTCGTCGAAGGGCGTCGGCTCACTCATTTTTGGCTTGGCCGTAATCCCATCCTGCGAGAAGAGCAGCTGGTTCACATCATCTAAATCGACGCCATTGATCGTGACCTCGACGGTCTCACCGCTGCGACCACCCGCGGGGAAAATCCCCTCCAGATGCGTGACGGGCAACTGAGCAAACGCTTGAACTGAAATCCAACTGATCAAGAGGCAGAGACTCATCGACCAACGGATTGTAGAACCAAGAAATCTTTTCATGATATTAAGTTATACTCCGATGAGTCGGTCGTGGTCCTGACACGCTCCGAGATCACTTAACGAATTGGAACTCCTTGGCATTGATCATGGCCCACAAGATGTCTTCCCAGGCCAGTTGCTGGTTTTCTGTCCTTGCCAGGTGTTGTCGAATGAGCTCAAGTTCCTGCTCGGTCGGTTTGCGGGCAAAGCCTCTTAGGTAAAGTCGACTCGCTTTCACATCGACAGTTGTCTCTTTGTCCTTAACCAGTTCGCTCGCAATACCCTGTCCACTTTGCAAGCGATTCTGCAGCTCGCCCGAATTAAGCAAATGCAGTGATTGTGCCAAGTTCGCTTCCGGAGATCGCTCGCATTCACACGCGCTTTCCGATTCGGGCTTTCCAAAGACTTGCAAGAAATAATTATTGAAGCCATTATCGGGCAATTGCACGGCGGTCATCTCGGGGGGAACGCCGTTAAAATTGGCCGTTAAACCGATGAAAGAATTGATGGTGTCATAGAGAACTTCGGCGTTGAGTCTGCGCGGATAGAAGCTCGAAAAGTTTTGTCGATCTGCAATGTTGGCTTCGGTGGGTTCAGAACTCAACTGATAGACGCTCGACTTGCAAATAGTGCGTACCAAATTCTTCATATCATAGCGGCTGTCGACAAAGTGTTTCGCAAGAGCATCAAGAAGTTCTGGATTGGAAGGTGGATTGGTCACTCGCAAATCATCTTCGGGATCGACGATGCCACGACCGAAGAAATGTTTCCAATAACGGTTGACCAAGGTCTTAGCAAAAAAAGGATTGTTGGCCTCGACCATCCAGTCGACTAAGCGATGGCGAGCATCTTCATAAGCAGGAATATCTAACGGCTGGGAGCCCAGTCCGGCAGGTTTGACTTTTTCTTTCGAGCGAGGATTCGAAGCCTCGGGGATATTCCCTTTCAGAAAAACCATATCAGGCATATTGGGCTGCGGGTTGAAGCGACTAGTCTTTAAGCCGACCTGCGAAAAAAAGGCTTCGAACTGATAATAATCCTGCTGACTCCAACGTTCGAAAGGATGATGATGACATTTCGCGCAGGCGAGTCGAGTACCCAAGAAAAGCTGTCCGACATCTTCCAATTGCTGCGTGGATGCGCCCACTTCGCGATACCAAGCGGTGGGGGGATGTGTTTCGATGTCACCCGTCGCGGTGATAATGCTCCTCACGAATTCATCGTAGGGCAAATTGGTCGCCAAAGAATCGCGAATCCACGCATGAAATCGATAGGTATAGGGAATATCATTATTATTTCGACGCTTATTTCGCAAAACGGCTGACCATTTATTCGCGAAATATTCTGCATATCCGGGGCTATCGACCAGTCGATCGACCAGCGCATCGCGTTTGGCCGGATTCGCATCATTGAGAAAGGCAGCGACCTCGCTCTCTGCGGGGAGGCGACCGGTGATATCGAGCGTTGCTCGTCGAATAAAGGTGGCATCATCGCATAAACCGGAAGGAGGAATGCCGAGGACTTTCAGGCGGTTGAACGCATGGGTGTCCACAAAACTTTTTTCTGGAGGAGTGCTGGTGACTGGGAGTCCTTGCGGAACCTCACCTCGAAACACGGCAACTTCGCCCTGAAACCGTACCATGACGGCCGTTTCGCCTGGCGTCTTGGTGACGCTCACAAGACCACTGTCGCGAACGCTGGCCATCTCAGGCTGATTGGCTTCATAGGACGCTAATCGCGTGACATCACGTTTGCTTCCATCGCTGTAGTGTCCGATGACAGATAGTTGCTGGGAGGCATTAAAATGCATGCGGCGGACCGATGGGATAACTTCGATCTTTTGCAAAACTGGATCGGCTTCGGTTCCCAATGGCATTCCTTGTCGTATCCAGCTTGCAATCAACTCCCACTCATAGCTCCCTGGCTCCATTCTCTTGCCACCCCCGTGCGGTAGCTGGTTGGCCGGTTTGAGCAGCAGCAAGCTAAATTCTGGTTCTGCAGGAAAGACGCGACGGCCGAGTGATTCATGCACGATGAATTCATAATCTTCTTCCGGATAAAACCCGAGCAAAGAAAGCTTAAAGCCGTTTTGACCATCGGATTTTCCGTGACAGCCACCGGCATTACAGCCCAGTCGAGTGAAGATTGGCACGACCTCATTGACAAAGTTGACGGGCAATTCTTCGCCACAACTTTTGCTCTTGAGAGTGATCGAAACGGTTTTTTGATTTTCGCTGGTCGCCGTGATTGTCGCTTCCCCATCGCTTATGGGTGTCACCAAACCGTCAGCGCTGACCTGCATCACGGCAGGGCGGTCGACCGAATAGCGAACTAAATGGGTTACATCCCGGCGTTGGCCTGACGAAAAAATGCCTGTGACCACTAATTGTCGACGAGCGTTTCGACCTTCCAGAGTTTCGATGCCGCCGGCTTCCCACTCGATTTGAAGCAGATCACCAGCAGGTCCTAATCCCGGGAAATCAGCGCGACACCAATCGCTACCAGCAATGCTCAACGAAAAGCAGAGTAAAAATATCACGCATCGGCTGAGTCGAATGTTCAAAGGTTCCATCACTCTGGCTTCCAAATTCTAACGAGTAAAGAAATCAACCTTTATCGTGTCATCTTTTATCGTGTCATCTTTTATCGGGCGTTATCGGGTATCGTGAGGAGTCGAGCGAGTCCATCCCCGCTGGACAACAATACGCTTGTCCCGGTCGCATTATAGCTAGCGAAATTGCCAATTCTGCCAACGCGGCTTTCCCAAATCAAATTTCCACTTGCCGTATCCCATATTCGCACTTGTCCAGCGTAGCCATAGGATAAGATTCGTGTCCCCGTTGGGTTAAAGGCCACACTATGAATATAGTCGGTGTGTCCTTCGAGTGTTCGCTGAACAGAACCGGTGATCATGTCCATCAAGTACACTTTGCGATCTGCGCCGGCGGCCGCAATGGTTTGACCGTTGGGATGGATTGCCACAGAGTACATGGTACCATCGAGCGTCGCGAGTTGTTTTAATTGTCGTCCACCCACGATGTCCCAGAGGCGAATGGTTTTATCGGCGCCCGAGGAGATCGCAAACGATTCGTCAGGGCTCAAAGCGACCGCATGCACCGCGCCCTGATGGCCGCTCATCTGAAAGCGCTGATTCCCAGTGACATTATCCCAGACTCGGACATTCTGATCGGCACCACATGAGACGATGGTGCTACCATCACGACTGATAGCCAGTCCATATACGGCTCCGCCTTGATTCATTTGTTTTAAAAAGGTGGGTGAAGCGTAGGACCAAGTAGCGAGTTGACCTGAGGTCGAAGTCGTTCGCAAGGTTCGATGATCAGGCGTGAAGAGCAAGCCCGTGATTGGTGATTCAGCCGTCATTTGCTGGTGGAGTTTCAAATCGCTCGCGGGTGGATTTGGTGTTGGCGCGACGGGTGGACCATAGACGCGAAGCTGTCGATCTTCGGTCGAAACCGCGAGCTTCTGATTGTCAGCGCTCCAGCTTAATCCGAGCACTGGAGATGCCACTTCGAGAGTTTGGAGCAACTCACCATTTGCCGCATTCCAGATGCACAACTTACCATCGGAGCCAGCCGCCGCCACTCTTTGATTATCGGCGCGAATGGCAACCGCTCGAACGAGACCACCGCAACCTAAGAACTCGCGCGTTGCTTGTCCCGAATTCGCATCGCTCTGAATAAGCTTACCATCTTTGGTGCCGGTGAGCACTTGCGCTCCGAACAGGTTCATGCTAACGATTTCACTGGATTGCGTTGAAAACAATCGAGCGGCGGAGCGTTTGCTGATTCGCAATGCTTTATCGCTGGAGGCTGTGACGAACAGTCCTATTGTATTGAGCCAAGCCACTGAAGACCAACCAGCCGCATTACCAGAAAATTTTTCTAGCAATTTTCCAGAGTCGGCTGCGTATAACCGAACAGCGCCATCTTCCGCGGCGGTAGCCACAGTGAGGCTATCGGGTGACCAGCTCACGGCGGAAATCGGTGCCGGATGTTTCACTTCGTGCAAACTGGCACCATCGGTCAAGTTCCACAACCGAAGTGTGGCATCGCGCGCGATACTCGCTAAGCGTTGATTGTTGGGGGCGACTGCCAGATCGGTGACATTGGCAGCGTGTCCTTCGAGAGTTCGTTGTACGGTTCCATCCGCTGCATTGACTTGGCGAACTTTTCCATCCGCTCCGCCGGCAAATAAGATCGAAGCATCGCTGTTGGCCGCAAGCGTTGTGCTACCCGCAGGAGTGACCGTCCACTGGAAACCTTCGCTTGAACCGGTTGGCATACTCCCAGCGTTCGCATCGGCCGGTGCGATGGGCTTCCAGAGTCGCAGAAATCCATCGGCGCTTGTGGTAAATAAACGCTGGTTGTCGCTGTGAAAAGTTAGGCCTGTTACAGCCCCAGCGGGAACCTTGAATGTGTATAACGGTTCGCCATTGGAAGCATTGAGCACACGCACGGTCCCCTCATTGCTACCAATGGCAATAACCGTGTTGCTGGGAGAAATCGCTGTCGCGACTACGGGACCTGCTACAGAAGGAAATTCGCGCAGCGTTTGGCCGTTATCCAATTGCAGCAATCGGCTCACCTGATCGGCTGTGGTGACCAAAGCTAAAGATTGGTTTTTTGAAACTGCAAGTTTGGTAATGGGTTGCGGTAAAGGATCCAACATGCGGGTTGCCGTCGGAGGCACTTCCCACTGGCGTATGACACCATCAACGCTGCATGAAAACAATTGCGAGGTATTGCCGTTAAAAGCTAGAGATACAACACCAGGCCCTTCGACGCTTCCTCGCGGTTGTTCAAGCAAGGGGCTCCAGAAAAAGATTTTGCCGTTCACATCTCCTGTGGCAATCAAGCTGCCGTCTGGGCGGAGAGTGACTGCGGTGATTGGAGCTTCGTGACCGCTGAGAACTTTGGCGATGGTATTGGGATCGACTGGAGCGCCAGCCGATACCGCCTTTTCCAGAGCAGCAACATCCCACACTCGCAGTTTATGATCGGCGCCGGCGGTCACCAAAAGTTTTCCATCGGCTGTCATGGCCGAGCCACTGATCGCTCCTCCATGCGCGGCGATTGCGAGCAATGGGACCGTTTGTGGAACATCCCAAACGCGGAGTGTGTTATCTTGTGCGCCGGTGACCAGTGTCCGACCGTCGCCACTGAGTGCGAGGCAATAAAGAGGTCCGGTATGGCCGGTATATTCACGAATGAGAGTGCGAGCTGTAAGGTCCCATACTCGCGCAGTTTGATCGGTGCTGGCAGTGACCGCGCGATTGCCATCCGGAGTGATCGTTCCCATAACGATCGCGCCGAGATGACCTTGCAGGGCATTGGGTTCCGCGGGATCTTGTGCGATAGCTTGAAGTTTCAGCAGCAACAGAAGCAGCGGCAACAGAAAAAGCATCTGGGGCTGTAGCAGCAACTGGGGCGGAAACAGCAACTGGGGCGGTAACAACCGGAAAACCCGTCGCCCACACAAGCACCCAGCCAGACGAGCTGGCCAGGTGATCTTTGCGGAAAAACTTTGGCGATACAGGCGGGTGGGTTTTGGGGAGGGCA
>JBIKMB010000163.1:0-13054 GCA_044359485.1 Pirellulaceae bacterium
TTTCGTCGGGTTGGCCCCTTTTGCCCCCTGCAAGCGTAATTCGCGATCAACCGACTTTCGGTCGATGTCCAGCGTCCGTGCAATCTGCCTTTCGCTCATGCCCGCAGCGAAAAGTTGCATAATTCCCGGTGTTTTATCCATTGCCAGCCTATTTGCCATCGATGCATCTCCAAGGAAAGTAACAAAGTACTTCCCATAAAAATCACCGATAACCTCCTTGTCGAACTGGCCCCTTTTGAAAGCGCCCCTAACTGGCCCCTTTTAAGCGCCCGCTATCATGGACTGGTAATGAACAGGGATTTTTGGAGGGGGCACGCTAATTCGTGGTCGGCGACCATTACTTTTCCCCTCTGGCGACAATTAAAACGACTGTGTTTGTCTTATTGGATCGGGCTGCAGTACGCATGTAGATAGCGCGCGGGGGCCCAGGGCGAAAAGCAGTTTTTAAATGTTTATAGAATCTGTGTAAGCACTTCAGGGTCTGTATTTGAGGCTCAAGTTATTGTCGTAATTTGCCTCAATTATTGAAGTCGATCAAGTCTCTTTCTAAGATCGCAAATTGCTTCTCGATCGCGGCGTTGCTCATTGGCCATCATCCATAAGACAGATGGCAGAAAAGAATAAAAAACAATTGCGACAGGATTACGGAGACCACCAGATAACAAATCGCCCAGGAACATTGCAGTACATAGGATTATCGCAAAAGCGACAGGTCGCGATGGTATCCAGTTTTTCAGTTCGAACATAGCTTTTTACGATCCTATTCATTGAGCAATTAGTGTTCACGATTTCATTTGACCGCAACCGAGTCAAAATGTTCCTGCATCCTAAGCCTTTGTATCATTACGTCGACGATCGAAACTGGCTTGCGAGAAAATCTTCGCATTGTTCTGAGTTTGTTTTGCTATCCTGAATCATTAACCAAAAAACAAGAACCGAAAGCATGATGTTGGAAAGAGCAAAGCCTGCCCTATATAGTATTGACATTGCATATTCGAGAATGTTGGTCGGCCGTGAAGTGAAGAAGAAATAGGTTCCCATTTCCAGTAGAGCATATGTGCCGCAAGCTATCAGCAGACCCAGCAAATGAACGGTCCCAAAATGAAGCCAGCCATATTTTTTCAATAAAACGACCAGGGGCATCCAGACCGTAGCCGCTATCAAATACGAAAGGCTGACTCCAACGATCAAGAACAATAAAGGAGTCATCCAAATGCGATTTTCTACGGTCGAATTACTGGGATCCCAAAGTAAAAGGTTGAGTACTAAAGAATCCAGCGACAACATCACAGGCGCGACCAGAGGAGCGATGTATAGAGCTCTCCAGAGTTTTTTGGAATTAAACAAATGAGTCCTTTCGAACTCACGCGAGAGTGATCTCGGCTCGCCCACTTGTCGAACGGCTTGTGTGAATGCCTCCTCCTCGGACATGCCACGTTTTACGAGGTCCTGTTGCAAATCGACCAAATGCGATTCCAATTCGTCCAGTTCATCATGAAGGATACTGCCGCACTCCGCCAAAGCTTGACGCCACTGGTTGACGTTTTGGCTCAAGTTGAACATGGTATCTCCTTCCAAAGCTTGGAGAGCACTCGATGGGTCAGCAACCATTGATAGCGCTGTTCATCTAAAGCTTCTAAACCGACCTTTTTAATGCGGTAGTATCGTCTCTTCTTGCCTGTTTCAGCTAACCGCCATTGAGATTCCACGAGTCCTTGACTTTCTAGGCGACGGAGGACGGGATAGAGCATGCCATCGGTCCATTCAATTTCATTTGCAGATAACGTTTTGATCTCTTGAATGATGGCGTATCCGTAGCTTTCTCCACGGCTTAAGACCGCAAGGATCATTGGAGTTGCCGAGGCCGCAACAAGTTCCTTGGATAAAGACATAGACTTTCCCTGTGAAGATACATTGAGGTTCTATGTACATCGTACGTAGGGCTACAATGTACGTCAAGCAACGATTTCGAAAATGTAATACAATGAGTTTCTACCGAATCGGCTGAATAAAAGTAGCACTGCCTAAGTAGAAAACTGTGACAACGGGCTACGATCTAGGCTGTGGTGGGTTGATTCTCTTCAGTTGGGTCGGACACTTTCCCAAAGTGATTCGAGGATCAGGATCGTAGCAGCGCAGAATTAGATAAAATGGACGCAGTCCTATCGCCCAGCGAGTAACGCTGCAGCAAGTTTTCTATCAGACCAAATGTATTCTGAGCATAGGAGTTAATCGACCAAAATACCCTCACAGGGGGTAGTTCTCCAGCAGGAAAAGGTTGTTGGTAGCCGTTTATGTTATTAAGTGGTAGGACAGTTTCATCAAGATTTTTTTAATGTTAGACCGAGTCCTCTGGTCTATTACCAAACGCTCCCTGAGCTATTGCAGCATTCTAAGCCCCATCCTGATGAATTTGACCGATCTTGTCCGAGTAATTTAATCCTTGGATTTGTTCGAATATTCCGAATTGAGCTGCCACAACGATTCGATTACCCGACTGAATCGCCCGCTCAAGTCTGTGTCGTATAGGTGGGCTCATTTGATTTTCAATTAAATTACTCTTTGCCTATGCCGATTCGTTCCCAACGACGCAGTAAACCGTGGTCCTCAGCTGGAATGGGATTGCGCTCGAGCATCAAAGAAATTACCATAAAAAATGCTAGATGTTCCATGGTTTCCGCTTGTCGTGGGAACGGAAGCGATTCCAAGCCGATATTCTCACCTCGATTTGGACGCGACTTGCGACTGGAGAGTTCAATGAGCGTGAACTGTTTCAGCGTTCTCGCGGCTTTGGCTATATCTGCCCCACCGGAGCAAGCGACACGCACAAGCAACCATAAATCGTTTGCCGTTTGTGGTAGGATTTGCATCCGCTTGGGAATTTATCCTCGATGTCTAGACCCAAACAATAGCAGGTCGATATCACCTGGTCCTGTTACCAGGCTTCCGATTCGCGTGTTTACTAAACCAGCAGCATCAACGGCCAATGCGATTTAATAAGGTGCCGCCATCGGCGGGACATGAAGCACAGCCGGACCATGACTCAGATCGGGATAGGCAGAGCCATAAGGTGTATCATGATTCGAGCCTTGAACTTCTTGCCAACGCCGGGGCGTGCCAGCCGATCCAAGAGGTACATCGATTAATACGAGCATAAAGGACTGGCGCTGCGCGAGTGCCACGCGTTTCATTCCGGATGCGAAGCCAGATCTCAACTCTTGGATAGCCATAACGATACGTTTCCAGGACAGATGCGTATATACGTTACTTGCTCGCCGGTTCGCGTTCCCAAGCAGAGTTCAGTTCGTGAACATCAAGCGAGTGAATGTATGCTGCGCCACCTTTCGTTTCAAGCTCGAGTTTTCGGCTCTCACTTTCCACTTGATAAGGCATCGGTACGTAGCAGAGCCCATCACTTGCAAAAACCTCGACTCCCGTTCGGTCGCAGTAAATGACCAACGTTTGTCTATTGTTTTTGAGTGGAGCAAACGCTCGGTGTCCTGCTACGCTAATTTCTTGCTTGTTTACGTCGTACTCTATTGGGACATCGCGAGCGTTCAAGATGACAGACTCGGCGCCATGGGGCTCGAATTCAACTCGGATTTCCAGAAGTTCAGCATTGATGAGATCTAGAGGATTCTTGTCGCCCGGTTTAAGATCGGTCAAGTGAATGCGGTGGGATTTTTTTCGAAGTGCTATAAGCTCCCCGATTGGTTCAAATGTCAGTCTAGGACCCTCATCGGTTTGGATGAGTTTCAATTCAAGTGGCAGGGTCATACTTTGATTGAATGGCATTCCTTTTGTTTCGGTTTGCCACCAACCAATCAAGATACGTCTACCATCGGGAGCGTCACTAAATGACTGGGCTGCGTAGAAGCCCTTGCCTCGGTGACCTTGCAGGCGAGTGGTATCAGGAAGAAAGGTCTTACCGTCGAAGTCACCAACAGCGTAATTGGAATTTGCACCCAGCAAAACCCATTTTTTGCGTGATAACTTATCGATGATAGTCAGCGGAAAGAAATCGGGGCATTCGTACAAGAAACCGCCGCCGACTTTATCGCCGTTGGTCAAACTGGCGAGCGTCCAATCCTTAAGGTTCGGTGAGGTAAAAAAATGCACCGTATGTTGGCCTTGCCACTCGACATACAGAACCATCACCCATTGTTCTGTTGCCTCATGCCAGATGACTTTTGGATCTCGATTTCCTGCAGTGATCTGTTTGAGTATTGGGTTCCCCTGGTATTTTGTGAATGTTCTTCCATCATGGCTGTAGGCCATGCCTTGTACGGTCGGATTTCCAGCGGCTGTGTAGAACAAGACCAATGGTGGTTTTCCCTCCTTACCAAAACCGCTCGTATTTTTCCAGTCAACCACCGCGCTGCCGCTGAACATAGGTCCCATTTCATCGGGCAGCAATTTGTCACCAAGCTCTTCCCAATGAATTAGGTCTTTACTGACGGCGTGCCCCCAGTGCATGTTGCCCCAACCCCAGCCATAAGGATTATGTTGGAAGAATAGATGGTATTCACCGTTGTAATAGACACAGCCATTGGGATCATTATTCCAGCCTCGCTTGGGCGAAAAATGGAATTGGCCACGAAGTGGTTCTCGATACAGTAGGGTCGCATCTCGGAGATGATCGCTCTGTTCGATATTCTTCAGAGCTGTTGAGTCTTCATGTAACTTGTCCACTTGCAGCAAAAGCGTCCTGCCTTTCCAGGGGCTGATATCCATTGGTGCCCACCAATCGACAGGTCCATCGGCTAATTCGATGTCATTGCGTACGACAATTTTTCCATCCACCAGTAAGGTGACGAGCCGCTTTGGGTTTCCATTTTTGATAGGAATGTGAAGGTAATGTGACTCGGCAAGCAACTGGCGCTGGACATCGAGGATAAAACCCTTCGGCTTATTATCGGTTTGGCGAATATGATCCACATTGATATGCCCCCAACTCCCCTGGGCGTCATCAATAATTCGCAGGGTTGCCGACTTCCCCTTTAGTTTTGCAACATCCCATGATTGCGCTTCAAGTCTCTCGCTGCCCCCAGGTGAATCATTGAGACCGGTTGAAGAACGAACCACTTTTCCATCAATCAGTAATTGCAGTGCTAGTTTGTCGCTCTTGCCACCGCCAATCAAAAAGGCGATGAAGTTTCGCTCGATGCGGAATTCGGGCGAGGTTAATGTGCCTGTGGAGTTATCGCCAAGAACGAAGGAGTTGACCAAACGCTTACCGTGAAAACCATCGACATGCATTTGTCCGGGAAGGGTACCTTCAGCAGGCTTCAACCCAAAGGCTGTCCCCGTAGCGGTCCAAGGTTCATAGGTGTCGTTGTCAAAATCAGCTAATAGGATATCGTCCGCGGCGGTGCTACAAAGTGACAGCAGGTTCGAAAGTAGGAGAACCATCGGCCATAATTTCATAAGTCTTACCTTGTTAGCTTTTTTTTCCGTCGGCGTTTTTAAGGCCCATTTTTCCTGGTCAAACAAATCTTGGCAACAAAGAGAGTTTCTGTGCGATTTTGTCGAGTAGGCGTGCATTTTGGCACGCTGATCGGGGCATTGCTACCAATGATAGGCTTTCGGACTGGGAAGATTGTCAGAAATGTGACGAGCGGATCAGGCAAGGGGATAGCGGGATACGGTTCATACAGAAAAAGGTCGCAGGTCATGCTCCCTCTTGTTGGCACAATTTTTGCTTCCGAAGTATGGCTTAACGCTTTGGGAACCTGCGACGGTAAATCCTAGAATCCAAGTGCATGGTTTTTACATCGCGGCTGTGCAATCGCTTTTGCCTATCTTTTCATGGGGCGAATTTGAGGCGTCGACAGATGCAAAATCCGTTGGATGAGTGCGTATTTTCCCAATTCTAACAGGAGAGGAGAAACAACCTTGAATGGCTCCATTGCAAGGAATCCAAAAACTGACGTCGCATTTTCTGATTACGACGCGCTTTGTCATTCATTCTCCTGGGAAAGCATTCGTCAGGAATTGAATGGCCTGCCTGCCAATCAAGGGCTGAATATCGCTCATGAAGCAGTGGATCGGCACGCAAGTTCTGAGCGAGCAGATATCACAGCCCTTCGCTGGATCGATGAGAGAAATCTAATTCACGATTACAGCTATCGCTGGCTCGCTTGCCAGTCTGCGCGCTTCGCCAATGTCTTGCGGAGCTTAGGCGTTAATCGCGGCGACACGGTCTGTTCCTTGCTGGGGCGAGTGCCCAGTTTGTATGTCGCTGCCTTGGGAACATTCAAAAATGTATCGGTCTTTTGCCCACTTTTTTCTCAGTTCGGGGTTGAGCCCGTTCTGCAGCGTTTAAAACGTGGTGCTGCAAAAGTGCTGGTAACAACCGCTTCGCATTATCGTAAGAAAGTGCTTCCCATTTTGGATGAGCTGCCGGAATTGAAATTCGTCTTATTGATTGACATCGACAGCGATCAGAATGGAAAGGTTTTGTCGCTTTCAAAAATGATGGAGAAGGTTACGGAAGAGTTTATTATTCCGGCAACAGCCCCTGAAGAAACAGCGCTGTTGCATTTTACCAGCGGTACGACGGGGATGCCGAAGGGAGCGATTCATGCGCATCAAGCTGTACTGATGCACTATGCAACTGGGAAATATGTTCTTGATTTTCAGCAGGGGGATAAATTCTGGTGTACTGCCGATCCCGGTTGGGTTACCGGCACCTCCTATGGGATTATCGCTCCGTTGCTACACGGCATCACCAATGTGGTTGATGAAGCCGAGTTTGATGCTGCGCGATGGTATCGCATTCTCCAGGATGAGCGTGTTACGGTGTGGTACACAGCGCCAACTGCGATTCGTCGGCTCATGCGAATACCCGGAAAACCATGCACTCAATATGATCTTAAAGCACTTCGATTGATCTTGAGTGTTGGCGAGCCGCTCAATCCAGAGGCAGTCGCGTGGGGCACAGAGGCATTAGGCCTACCCATTCACGATAACTGGTGGCAGACGGAAACAGGAGGAATCATGATTTCCAATTATCGGAGTATGGAAATTAGGCCTGGATCGATGGGTAAGCCAGTACCGGGTGTGCAAGCGGCCATCATACAAAGAAAAGGTGAATCGATCGAAGTGATCGAAAAACCCGGGATTGAAGGAGAATTAGCCTTGCATGTGGGCTGGCCATCTATGTTTCGTGGTTATCTAAACGAGCAAGAGCGTTACAGTCATTGTTTCATGGGTGACTGGTATCTAAGCGGTGATCTGGCTCGTCGTGATGCCGATGGCTATTACTGGTTTGTGGGGCGTAGCGATGACATCATCAAAACTTCGGGGCACATGGTTGGACCCTTTGAAGTGGAAAGCGCTTTGATGGAACACCCCGCGATTGCGGAAGCGGGGGTGATCGGAAAACCTGATCCTCTTATAGGACAAATCGTGAAAGCGTTTGTTGTCCTGAAGCAAGGCGTTGTTGCCGGAGAGGAGCTGCGATTGACGCTACTTGGCTATGGCAGAAAGCGTTTAGGATCTGCAGTCGCCCCCAAGGAAATTGAAATTGTCACGGATTTACCCAAAACGCGTAGTGGCAAAGTTATGAGAAGATTGCTCAAAGCGCGTGAACTCGGTCTACCTGAAGGAGATATCTCAACGCTTGAGGGAACCTCATGAGTCTTGAAAAAGTTATCGATCGCGATACCGCCAGAGAGCTATTGTTTGAAATGGTACGTATGCGGCGATTCGAAGAAAAATGTATCGAGATGTATCAGGCGAGCAAAATACGGGGATTTTTGCATGTTTACATCGGCGAAGAGGCTGTCGCTGCAGGGGTCCTCGGCAACATTGATTCTCAAGATTCCGTTGTTTCAACGTATCGCGAACATGGACATGCATTGGTGCGAGGGGTCTCGTCATGTTCGATCATGGCAGAAATGTATGGAAAACAAGAGGGTTGCTCACTGGGGCGTGGTGGCTCGATGCATCTTTTTGATAAATCGCATCGTTTTTACGGAGGCAACGCCATTGTCGGAGGGGGACTTCCGCTCGCCGTTGGGCTGGCATTGGCGGACAAAATGCAACAGCGATCGAGTGTCACCGTTTGTTTTTTTGGCGAAGGTGCCAGTGCCGAGGGGGCCTTTCATGAATCGATGAATTTAGCCGCTTTGTGGAAGGTCCCAGTATTATTCGTATGTGAAAATAATTTATATGCCATGGGAACACCCATTGCGGTTGAGTTAGCACAGCCAAAAGTTTTCCGCATGGCGGAATCATACGGTATTGCTTCATCCACGGTGGATGGCATGGATGTCTTAGCTGTGCGTAAGGAAGCTCATTTGGCTTTGGAGTATGTCCGACAAGGTCACCCCTATTTGCTTGAGTGTCAAACCTATCGTTTCCGTCCGCATTCTATGTTTGATGCTGAACTATACAGGACGAAGCAGGAGGTCGAACGATGGAAGAAACGCGATCCAATCGAAAAATTCTTTGAGCAAGCATGTGAAGCTCAAATTCTGCTGCCAAACGACAGGACCGAAGTGGAGTCTGTGGTTGGAGCCGAGATTGAGCGAGCGGTGCAATTCGCTGAAGAAGGTACATGGGAGGACCCAAAAACGCTTCACCGATTTGTTTATTCGGAGGGTGATTGAATGAATGAAATACATGAAAAAAGTGTGATTACGATCACTTATCGAGAGGCGTTGGGAGCGGCTATTCGCGAGGCTCTCGATGCAGATCCACGTGTACTTCTGATCGGCGAGGATATCGGACATTACGGAGGTTGTTTTGGGGTAACTCGTGGCTTGCTAGAGGAATATGGACCAGAGCGAATTCGAGATGCCCCACTTTCGGAAACGGGCTTTGTGGGTTCCGGAATTGGCGCTGCACTTGGCGGTATGCGCCCAATTGTGGAGATCATGACAGTTAATTTTAGCTTACTAGCCCTCGATCAAATTGTTAACACCGCGGCAACTTTGTCGCATATGTCTGGAGGCCAGTTTAACGTGCCTCTCGTGATTCGAATGGCAACTGGGGGTGGCAAGCAGATCGCCGCTCAGCATTCTCATAGTTGGGAAGGCTGGCTAGCCCACGTTCCAGGTCTAAGGATTATCACGCCTGCTACGTTGGAGGATGCCAGATACATGCTCGCTCCCGCACTAGCTGATCCAGATCCGGTTCTCATCTTCGAAAATCAAACACTTTATAATCTTAAAGGGGAGATTGCGGAGAAGACCAGCGTGGATATTAAGTCCGCCAAAGTTCGTAGGGCCGGTAGAGATGTAACTATAATCACGTACGGAGCGAGTTTGTTTAAGTCACTTGAAGCGGCAGCTTTGGTCGCAAGTACTGGCATTGAGGTGGAGGTCATTGACTTAAGAGTTTTACGTCCTTTAGATGATTCGACGGTCATGAATTCGATTCGAAAATCGCATCGAGCCCTTATTGTGGATGAAGGCTGGCGCAGCGGCGGTATTTCTGCTGAGATCTCTGCTCGAATTATGGAACAAGCTTTTTATGATCTTGATGGTCCGGTCCAAAGGGTTTGCACAGCAGAAGTTCCTCTACCCTATAGCAAACAGATGGAAGAGGCAGCTTTGCCACAGGTGCAAACCATTGCAAAGACCCTCACAGCAATGGTGCTTAAACATGGTTGAGTTCAAAATGCCCAGCTTAGGGGCGGATATGCAAGAAGCCACCTTGGTAAAGTGGCGTATAAAACCCGGTGATTCAATCAAAAAAGGCCAAGTGATTGGCGAGGTCGATACTGCTAAGGGAATCATTGATTTAGAGTGTTTTCAAGAAGGATTCGTGGATCGATTGATTGCCAAGGAAGGAGAGATTGTTGCAGTGGGGGCCGTGATCATGCTTTTAAAAAACGAAAGCGAGTTAGCAACCGCTTCGGCTATGGAGCCTTCACGGAAGTCGCCGGCTGACGCCGAGCAAATACCGAAGAAGTCCACCGTACAATTGCAAGAAAACCAAATCATTAATCAGGAAATGTCTCCAAATAGCGCAGTTGCAAGAATCAAAGTATCACCACTTGCCCGTCGTCGAGCTGAGGAGTTAGGCATCGATCTACTAACCATAAAAACAGCACATGCTGATGGGATTATCAGTGTGGAAGATATTGAGCAAGCTGCGAAGGGTGTGACTGAGAAAAGTAAGAATGAGCAACTTGAAAACTCTCGCCAGGCGTTGCGTGGTGCGATTGCGGCAGCCATGTCAAAGTCGAAACGTGAAATTCCTCATTACTATTTGCAGACATCAATAGATATGAGTCGAACCATCGCATGGTTAGAGAAAGAAAATTCTCAGCGGACAATTGTGGATCGTCTATTACCGGTTGTCGTTCTGCTCAAGGCGGTCGCGAAAGCGCTGAAAAAAGTGCCGCAGCTTAACGGATATTGGGTAGATGGGAAAATACAGGTTTTAGAGGAAATTCACATTGGATTTGCTATCTCGATGACCGGGGGTGGGCTTGTTGCACCTGCCATGCACCACGTCGATTCAAAGGATTTAGACCAATTGATGTCTGATTTGCGCGAATTGATTCCGAGAGCAAGATCGGGAAGATTGCGCAGTTCTGAATTGACCGATGCGACAGTGACGATCACAAGTCTGGGTGACTTGGGGGTGGAATCTGTTACCGGTATTATTTATCCGCCTCAGGTAGCTCTGATCGGGTTGGGAAAAATTTTATCTCGACCCTGGGTCGATTCGGGAGTCGTATGTGTTAAACCTGTAATGATAGCATCTCTGTCGGCTGACCATCGCGCAACCGATGGTTTGCTCGGCGCAAAATTCCTTGATACGCTCGCCACGATACTGCAGGAGCCACAGACATTATGACTCAAAAGTTAGCGGCCATTCGTGAGGTTGTTTTGGAAGGTTTGCACCAAATAGCTCCGGAGGCAGATCTAGAATCGCTCAGCGATCAGGTCGAATTTCGTCGCGAATTGGAGATTGACTCGTTTGATTTTTTGCGTTTACTCATCATTGTTCATGAACGACTTGGAATAGACGTTCCTGAAGCAGATTATGGCGGCCTGAGCACTATTTCGCGTTTGCTGGATTATCTACATACGAAACAAAATTTGGCGGAGAAGATTTCTAATCCCAATAACTAGGGAGAGAATCAGATACAGTTCACGACTTTAAAGTTTCCATCTATTGGGATCGAATCGCCGTTCTTGGTCTTTGGAATCAGATATTGACCGACGTTCTGGCTAACTGGCTATTTGACAGCAACATAAAGGAATGCCGGTGGAATATTCCACCAGACGGTTGAGGTTGAGTGGACCGATGAGAAGCTGGAATGCAGTTTCTTTTTAAAAGATAATCCGGCGGGCATAACGACACCTTGCAAATAGGCAATAGTGACAAATCTGCCACCCGGTTTCAGTATCTCGTGCACTGCAGCCAACAATCGCTCTTGTAATTCTTGTTCGAATAAAGACCAGGGGAGTCCACTAATAATACAGTCGCATTGTTGATGGCCTCGGAGATTTAGATGTTTTTTCGCATGGATCGCACTGTCATGAACAACGTCAAGCTTTGGATATTTTTGAGTAAGTCCTTTTGCAAAAACCTCATTGATTTCTAGGGCCAAAAAATGGGCCTCTGCTTGTTTCTCCGCCAGTATGCTTTCGGTAAAGATACCCGTACCTGGACCAAATTCAACAATAACTCTAGCATCTCGAACCAAGGCCACATTCATCATCAGTTTCGAGAGTCCTTTGGAACTCGCTGCAACGGCACCAACGTTTTTGGGATGACGAAGGAATTGTTGTAAAAAGTTAAGTGTCATCATAAGCTCTGATACCCAAATCAGTATAAATCCGCTCTTGGTTGTTGGTATCCGAAGAAACGGTGCTGCTCTGTAGATCACTTTTACGAAAAACTCCAATGCGAGAAAGATTCATTGTGATTCTCGTAAACCTAGTCCATCGCTTTGGGGCCCTACACCGAGCATGAATCAGTCCGTCAAGGATAACCGATTGAAACTGCTGATCCAAGTAAGAAAGTATCGATTTCGAAGACTCGTTCGGCAAAAAAGGAGCATTGTGTTTTGATCATCAAATCGAAGTCCGGCTTTCTGAGGTGAAGTATGTTGTCGACTGTTGGCTGATCACCGGAACTGTTTATATCCCTGCGATGAAGTGTCTCAAAATTTTCGCGAAACGAATTTTCATCCGAGCGATCAAATCAACAATGGAGTAAACATAGGAAGTAGTGAATGTTCTTTGAGAACTATGCCAAACCGCGAAATAGAGATTACATGGATTATCGAGAAAGTGGCTGCCGAAGGCTTGCTTCTCGAAAGGTAATACTGTTTGTCGGGCTAGTAGAGCGAGTCTAATGTACTCTAACGAATGAGAGAATGGGAATCCGGAAGCAGGATTCATTTTTGCTCACTGCCAAAGTCACAAAGCCATTGGTAATATTTTCGAATACAGTCAGAAAATAAATGACCTCTGAGAGTGTTCTGTTGGGCGGACTCTAAACGAATGGAATACTCATTCACTGTAGAACGATTACTGCGAGCGCGACGCTGAAAAACAGAGGGCTCGGATTTGCTGATCAAAGCGGTTTTGCAGCGTGTATCAATTATGTGATCTATGACATTTTTCAGACGATGCGAGTTGGATGACAAGTCATTCGTACAATATGCTCATAGGAGACTGGAATTTTAGATGCGTTGCTATCTTGTCATTAGGCGTTTGAAAAGATACCACTCATGGGCGCTTCAAAAAGTACCAGTTTCTTTTAGTGGTTGAAACTCTCTTAGTTCTGGTATCTTTTGCCTTGTTATTATTAGGCAGCCGACCCGGTGGGCGCTTTGATAATTTTTGAAGTCTTTTCGCCGTTGCCAGTCGGTAGCTTCCGCCCGTTGTTTGGATCAACTCGGCGTGATGGAGGAAGCGATCGAGGATCGCGGTTGCGGCTGGTACGTCACCAATCAACCTTCCTCATTCCTCAAGCGGTCGATTGCTTATCGTGATCGTAGAACGGATTTCATGTCTCAGAATCTATGCTCGCATTGCAGGTCTTGATAAATTCGCTGAGCTGTTAGGCCTCGTGCTAACAT
>JBIKMB010000383.1:0-3791 GCA_044359485.1 Pirellulaceae bacterium
GTCGATCTCATCTTGGGCTTCTCAATGATGGGAAATGCGTAAGTGTGTGAGCGTGACTTCGCTATCGCCTAATATAGCGTCACCAAACAAATCATCGTCTAGCGTATCGATTGATCTGGCAATTGTAATTGTATTCCCTCATCGAGCGGCATTGGATCATTCTCAAGATTGAGTTCTCGAATCAGTGTCAATAATTCTCGATTGACTTTCATCAACGTAACTTGATGCTGGGAACTCTGCGCGAGATTTTTCCTCTCCTCGGGATCATTCTCCAGGTCGTAAAGTTCTGCCAAATGCCGATCTGGACTTCCATCTCCATGCGGATAACGAATCAACTTCCATTTTTCTGTTCGAATTCCTCGCACGTTAGGCGTGTAGGGAAACTGCTTTTCATAATTATAATAATAAAGCCACGACTTTCTCCATTGCGGATCCCCACTCTGCACCAAGTTGACCATCGATTTTCCCTGAATACTTTTCAGTGGTGGAACTTTGGCCAATTCGCAAATCGTTGGTGCGATATCAATCGTCAAGACTTGCTCTTTGATTTTTTTGCCCTGCGAGTTTGCCAAGCTTGGATAACGTATCACCAAAGGGATGCGAATGCTAGGTTCATGCATCGTTCTCTTGTCGACCATACCATGCTCACCTTCCAGCAGGCCGTTATCACCCATAAAGATAATGAGCGTATTGTCGAGTTGTCCTTTTTTTCTCAGCACGTCTACCAAGCGACCTACGCTATCATCGACAGACAAAATCGTGCCCCAGTAGGCTCGCACCATACGCTCGAAATCAGCTACGGCTTCAGGCGACGAATCAGGAAACTTTTTCCGATAATCAAAAAGTGGTCCATAAATTCCATGCCAAGTTTCTAGTCTCTGCTCGACCCACTTCGGTTTTCCCTGCAATTGAAAAGCGGTTTCCGGATAATCAACTTTTACTCGATCATAAACGTGCTCATATTTCGGTTCAGGGATATAGAAACTATGCGGCGCCTTGTGTCCCAGCATGAGCATCCACGGCTTTTTATTTTCCCGTTGGTCGATCCATTGCTCGGCCATCTCCGTTACTGCGGTGGTGTAGTAGCCGGAAACAATTTTTCTCTCTTTGCCATGAAAGTTAAATTCCGTATCAAAGTATTTCCCTTGCCCCTTGTGCGAAACAAACCAATCGAAGCCTGGTCGCGGTTCGTCATTCCCCTCGCCCATATGCCATTTACCGATGTAAGCCGTCTGGTATCCGGCAGCTTGCAGTTGCTTAGGAAAACTCATCAATTGCAGGGGATATTCCGTGAAATTATTGGTCACGCCATGTGAATGAGCATAGAGTCCACTGAGAATCGAAGCTCGACTTGGCGAGCAGAGGCTAGTCGTGCAAAAGGCATTTTCAAACACGATGCCTTCAGCCGCTAAGCGGTCGATATGAGGTGTCTTGACGTGAGGATGCCCAGCGAATCCCAACGCATTCCATCTTAAATCATCGCAGAGAATGATAAGAATATTGGGCCCGTTGCCGCAAGCATTCCTCTCGCACACTATCGATCCGAACAGCAGCATCGCTGTCAGGTACACCCTAAAAACAACGTTGCCGCGAAGGTTGAAAAAGTTCATTTGGCTGGTCGTTGAACCTCACGAAGGGTGGGAAAGTTTTATCAAAAAAAATTGGCTCAGATCAAGCAAGTTATCGCAACGACTCACGCTCCAATAGCTCGCGGCGATCAGGCTCGAAGTTCTTGGATGACATTGCCGAAGGGAAGAATCGGCATCGGTCTACCGGTGTGATCGAGAATGGACTGTTCCCAATCAATTCCCAAATGCTGATAAACGGTTGCCCATAAATCATTCGGGGTCAGTGGACGATCTTTGGGAACTTCTCCCTTGGAATTGGTGGAACCGATGACTTGGCCGGTTCGCATACCTCCTCCAGAGACCAGCATCGACATTGCGCTGGGCCAATGATCTCTTCCGGGCTGCTTGACCTTCGTTTGTGATCCAACCGTATATTCAATCCGTGGCGTTCGGCCAAATTCACCAGTCACGATCAACATCACTCGTTTATCCAAACCGCGCCGATAAAGATCTGTAACCAGAGCGGTCACTACTTGATCGTAGATGGGAAAGCGATATCGCGAATCGTTGAATATATGACAATTGACGGCATGCGAATCCCAGTTGTACGTACCATCTTTGGGTAGTGAATCACCAGGTAAAGTTGGATTTTCGAGAACGACGGTGACAAAACTACTTCCCGCTTCGACCAGTCGCATACCCAACAGCGCACGTTGGCCCCAGGCATGTCGACCGTATAAGTCACGAATATCATTGGGCTCTTTCGAGAGGTCGAATGCGGTTCGGGCTTCCGGGCTAGTTATCAACTGGATGGCTTGTCGCTGGAATGAATCCAGCGCTGCCATTTCGGCGGACTTTTCCATCTTCTCCCGAAACCGATCGAGTTGCCCGAGCAACATTTTTCGATCACCTAATCGATGGGCTAGTTCGTCGGTAATCGAAATATTAGGCACTTGAAATTTATCGCGACTTGGATCGCCTGGCACCGAAAATGGATGATACTTTGGACCAAGATAGGCAGCTCCCATCGAGTAGACATCGACGTGATCACGACCCCCGTCGGTAGCCAAAATCGTATTTGGCAAGCCTTGCACGACATTTTGCCGCGCATGCGCCACAATGGATGGTACGGAAGGGGCATCGTTGACAAACCCCGTCGGCTCTTTCGGCTTTCTCCCAGTCATGAATCGCTTGTGACCGCCGCCATGATCGGCAAACTCATGCGCAATCGAGCGAATGATGTTGTATCGATCCGCAATCTTGGCATGTTTTGGAAAGAGTTCGCAAATTTCCAAGCCGCTAACGTTCGTCTTGATGGGTCTGAAGTCACCTCGAATTTCACTCGAAGCCTCGGGTTTCATATCGTATGTGTCGATATGGGCTGGGCCACCGGGCAGCCACACAAACAGAACCGCCGTGTCGGCGCTCGACTTGGAGCCCTCCGAGGCTTGAGCTCGCAAGCGAAGAATATCAGCCAATCCCAATCCACCCAGCACATTGGCACCGGTCTGTAAAAAGATCCGCCGACTCAATGGACCCTGACATCGCTGCGGAGCAAGAATCACCGTATTTTCTTTCGCCATATTCAGATCCCTTGCAAAACTCATCCAACAGCTTGAATTTTCGATCAACGCTTCATAAAACCCAACTATGCCAAGACGTCATGAATTACGTGGCCATGCACATCCGTTAAACGACGTTCAATCCCGTTATGATAATAGGATAGTCGCTCATGATCCAAACCTAACAGATGCAAGATGGTGGCATGAAAGTCGTAAACCGTCGCCACGTTCTCTGCAGCTTTATAACCAAATTCATCCGTTGCTCCATACGAAAATGGAGCCTTGACTCCGGCCCCCGCCAGCCAACCTGTGAAACCCGCCGGATTATGATCGCGTCCCTTGGCTCCCGCTTGAAAGGTTGGCATTCTTCCAAACTCGGTACACCAAACAACCAATGTGTGCTCCAGCAAGCCTCTCCGTTTCATATCACGCAACAAAGCCGCAGTCGGTTGATCGAATATTTCGCCATGGATGGTGTATTGATCCTTTAGTATTTTATGCCCATCCCAGTTGCTTGTACCCTCTCCACCGACCTGATAAGCGCCATTGAACAATTGTACGAACCGCACTCCCTGTTCAATGAGCCTTCGCGCCAGGATACAATTCCGCGCGTAACCCGCCTTGGTATTCATTATCGGCGACCCAGTCAGATCGGCTCCAT
>JBIKMB010000384.1:0-3782 GCA_044359485.1 Pirellulaceae bacterium
TCAACAAGCGGCCTCCCAAGCCGAACTTCGTGCCGATACAGAAACCATGGCCGATCAACTTAGCTCATGGCTTGGCCAGAATTCATTAGACGATTTATTGAAAGCAGTTGAAAATCAACAATCAGCCGAGTCTGCTCTTCAGTCTGGCGAACAAGCCCAAGCGGAACAAGCCGCGCAGGAAGCCGCCAATCGCTTGAATCGTACTTCCGATATGCTGGATGAAATGAAACTTGAAATTCAGCAAGAGAATATCGCGGATCAATTGCAACAACTGCGACCCTTGGTCGATCGATTGTTTAACGAAGAAACAAAGTTGGCGGACGATTCGAAAGCTTCCTGGGAAGAAGTCGCCCCAGCTCTCAAAGAGGCACTCGCCAATCGCGAAGAAATTCCGGCGGACGCACAACTGTTGCTAGAGCAAGCATCGAGGGAATTCGCAGCGAGACAACTCACCCTCAGACAATTGCTGGCACGCGCCAGCAGTAGCGTTAAAATTTTGCCGGCATTCGAATTAGTCACCGAGGCAATCTTAGCCGATATGGATCAAGCCGTCGCAGGCTTTGAAAGGACGCAATATGCCGAGACAGCGCTACCCGCTGTTGAAGCCGCTACTCGCAGATTAAAGCAACTCCAGGATGCAATCGCCGAAAGCAAACCCAACCAGGATCCACCACCCGAGAACGAAGATGCAGAAAGTCCGCCAGAAGAAGACGCAGCCACTAAAGCCGCATCACGAACGCCATTAGCCAGCCTCAAGTTGCTAAGAAGTCTACAACAAGATCTATTACAGGAAACCCAAGAGTTAGAAAAGAATGCTCAAACCACTGAATTAACCGTGATCCAGCAGAGCCGCCTGAACCGACTCGCCGATCTGCAACAAAAACTAGCTGAGCAGGTAGAATCTCTGGCCAATGAAATGATAGAGAAACAAAATGAACCTCAATAAATCATGCCCAGAGAGTAAAATCGATGTTCCGGTTGCAAGACCTCGATCGATGATGGAAGTCCGCTGGCGTGTTTTGGCAATGTGCATCGGTCTTGTTCTCTCGCACACATCCAGCGCAATTGCCCAACAACCACCTACCTCCGATAGCGATATTCTCTCGGAGGAGTTGCTTAAAGATATTGTCCCCATGGATGCTGCAGAATCTTCAGATCCGGACAGCTCAACCGATAAGGGTGATGCTGGAGGCAATCGCTCTTTCGGCGCGAGCGATAATCCATTCGAAGTGATCTCTTTAGGCATGTGGACGGCCTCTAAATATTTACGGGAAGGTGAAACAGGGACCACAACGCAGGATGTTCAATCCAACGTCTTGATGCGTTTGGACGAATTGATCGAACAAGCCGAAAAGCAATCGAAGAAACCGAAATCCTCCTCTAGCTCTTCGTCTTCACAGCCAAAAACAAAACTGAAGACAAAACGAGAAAAGTCACAAAGTCCAAAGTCCGAAAACAAACAGCGGTCTGACCAACGGAATAAAAGTGAGGGTGGACAAGAGTCCCCAGAAGACAAGGGAGATCAACCCCAGACTCCACCGAAGAATGACGACAACGACACCCAACCTGGTAACCCCGAAGGAAATGGGTCGCAGGCCTCGGATGATTCCCGTAAATCCAACTTGGAACTTGGCAATGCGAAGGCACTTCAGCAAGGCGTTTGGGGACATCTGCCGGAACGCATTCGCCAACAGATGATGTCGCGGATGGTCGAACGTTTTCTGCCGGAATACGAAGCTTCGATCGAAGAATATTTCCGCAAGCTCAGCGATGCCGAAGAGGATCCCGAAAAACCATGAGTAGAAGAGAAATCCGCAGTCGGCGCGATTTTCTGCTGCGATCCTCAACGATGGGCGTGACGGGCTGTCTGGCCTTGATGCCTCACAGCTTGGTCTGGGGACAACGCGATGATTTCGACGGTACCTATACCCGCCGTATCGAGCAGGCAGTTCAGACGGGAATCAACTATTTGATCACCCGCCAGAATTCCGATGGAAGCTTTCGTTCGAGCCGCTGGGGAAGAAATGTGGCGGTCTGCGGCTTGGTAGGACTTTCGATGCTCAGTCGCGGTATCCGTTCAGGACACGGAGACCTGGGACGCTGCATTCGCTCCATAGGCCAGTATGTACTTAGCGCTTGTCAGGATAGCGGCTTTATCTCGATCGAAGGAACATCCAGCCATGGTCCGATGTATGAACATGGCTTCGCCACTCTTTTCTTGGCAGAGCTTTATGGTGCCGATAAGTCGCTCGATATTCGCGACCGACTCTCTAAGGCGATTGAACTGATCGTGCGAACCCAGAATGGGCAAGGGGGCTGGCGCTATGAACCGAGACCCATCGAGGCTGACCTTTCTGTGACGGTGTGCCAGATCATGGCCCTCCGCGCCGCTCGCAATGCGGGCATTTATGTCCCCAACGAAACCATCGACAAAGCCCTCGATTATGTTCGCCGTAGCCAAAACCCTGATGGGGGTTACATGTACCAGCTCAGCGGCAGCGAGAGTCGGTTTGCCCTAACCGCTGCTGCCATTGTGGCGCTCAACAGCGCAGGTGTCTATGAAGGTCAAGATATCGATCAGGCCTTCGCTTTTTTAGATGCAAACTTTGACAACAATCTCACGTTACAACGCAATACGTATTTCTATTACGCTCATTACTATTCGGTTCAGGCTTACTGGATTCGAGGGGGCGATGCCTGGAAAAATTGGTACGGTCAGGTAAAGGAACTGGTCTTGAAAATGCAAAATGATGATGGAAGCTGGTTCGATCACAGTGGACCTGAATATGGAACGGCCATGGCTTGCCTAATATTGAACATGCCTCGTACCGTGCTTCCCATCTTTCAGCGATGATTCGAGAGGCAAGTTAGCATGTCGTTCGTGAATTGCGGCCACCACACCACTCTTTTTCTACTCAATGGTTTGAGTTGGTTAATACTGATCGTTTTTATTCCAACCGATCGCTGCCGAGCCCAAACACTCGCGCTGGCAGATCGAACTTTAGCCAACGCTAAAATCGTTGAACTCGAGGACCATTCTCAACTGCGATTTTTAATCGACGAGAAAACGATGGGGCTAGCTTACAGTGACATCTGTCGCTTTAATGCTCATCCCATTCCGCAGAGATTTCCAATGGCCATTTTGACCGATGGGAGTTGCCTGGCGGTGACGTCGATCGAACGACGCAAAGACCAATTTGTTTTACAATCGCATACTTGGGAAAATGTTGAGGTACCCGAATCGCTATTGCGAGCCATTGTTGTGTCACCGACCACTTCGCTGGATGCTTGGCATTCAACTCTGGAACGACTCTACAGCGCGAGCGGCCGCAATGACCAAATCCTGCTGGCCACTCGCGGCTGGACCGATGGTATTCTGCTATGGCCGGAGTCTGCAGGCGAAATCCTGCAACCCGATGGCCTCCAAAAATTTCGGCTCAACAATGAAGATACCGAAATTCCAGTCCAAGAGGTCGAAGCGATGATCTTCAGTCCCATTTTAACCCCCATGTCCAATCTGAAGGCAGCGGGCCGCATCGGTTGGAACGACGGGAGTTTGCTGGCAGCTTCACAGTGGCATGTTGCTCAACCTGGTGATTACCTCGAGTTGACACTTCGCTGCGGTATCGTGCTCAAATCGCTCGATCCGCCGGCGCTGCTGACTCAAAAAATGGTATCCATCACCCAATTTCCTAAACAAACGCGCTATCTATCCGATCTGGAAGCTTCGAGCTATAAGCATGTCGATTGGTTAAGTCCTAAATGGCCGTTGTCGAAAGATC
>JBIKMB010000385.1:0-3764 GCA_044359485.1 Pirellulaceae bacterium
TGTTTCCGCAAATTGAGAATTTGAACATTTTCGGTGAGCAGTTGGCGGCAATCTTTGTCTGGCGAAACAATCAAGCAGCGCCATCCTCGCTGTTCCGACTGCGAAGCGATGGTCGCGATGATATCGTCGGCTTCGTAACCAGCGATTTCTAAAATGGGGACTTGCAAGGCCTCCAGAGCTTGGCGAGCTAGCGGCATTTGCAAACGTAGATCGACGGGCATCTCTTCTCGATGGCCTTTGTAGTCCGGATAAATCTCGTTGCGAAAAGTATCCTCACTCAGATCGAACGTGAAGAATAAATAATCGGGACGATAACGTTCGCGAATTTCTAAGAGGTCGCGGAGCATACCATGGATTGCACCGACAGGAAGTCCGCTGGGGCTGGTCAGCGGGGGCATGGCATGAAACACTTGATAAAGAATGGCGTGCGTGTCGACCGCGATCACCAGCGGAGGGGTTTGATTCGGGAGAGCGGGAGCGGGTTGAACATCAGTATCCGGTACAGCGTCCGCCGGTAAGTCTGCCGCAGCGCTCGCGATCGTTTTTTCCTCTGCGACCCCTTCGTATTGGTCTTCTTCGTGAAGTCCCGGAAGTAGGGGCTGTTGGGCGCGATGGGGTGAACGCGAATTCATGTACGTGTCCAGTGGTTTGGGAGCAGACCTAGGAATCAGACCGGAAAATACAAAAAGCTGGGGCCGAGTGGTGAACGCATGACGCAGTTTAGCAGCTAAAGGAGCCTATTGCCCACGTATACCCCTATAAAGTGCTGGTCGTTATTGGAACCTGTCGGGAAAAATTGTTTCAAGAAGCCCTATTTAGCCTACATTGAAAGTTTGACGGTTGGGCAAGGGCTATTTACTATGGAGTCAGGTGTCTACCGAAGAGCCAGCTTTCGTAGCTGATCCTACGTCCTGAAAATGCGGGGATGTGAGGAGTTGCTTTTCCTTTTTCCCATGTGCTTCTCGTTTGCGAAGGTTTCCGCAATATGTCGGGTCGTGATCGAAACATGTTTGCTTGGCAGGCGTATGTAATCGCAATGTCCATCGTATCAGCTCTGATGCTTGTTGGACTATTTTTCCTCTGGAATTATGCCAGCACCCAGGCAAAGGAAGCTGAGAGTGCCAAAGCGACTGCGGCCACCAGTACGGCCGAATTGGGCAAGGCGAAGCTCAAATCCGACCGGCTGCTAGCGATGTTGGGCCAGGGTAATTTCAATGAAACCGAATTGGAAGCCATCAAGAGCAGCATGGTGGGTGATGCTCAAATGGAAACGCTGGAAAAATCCTATGAAACCGATATGTCGTTGCTGGGTGCCAACGTAGAAGCGGCCAATAAAAATTATGCCGGTTTGGCAAAGACGTTGATGGATGTGATCAAGGATCGCAACATTGAGCACAAAAAGTTTCGTGATCGCGAAGATCAATTGAGAGGTGAGTTGACTTCGGTAATCGATCGTGAAACCAAGCGAGCCAATGAGGCGGAAAAGAAGCGTGACGAGCTCTCCACCGAATTAGCAAATCTCAAGACCCAATATCAAGATGACCGCACCAAGCTGACCACTGAAATGGATCAACTCAAAGATCGCCTGCAAAAATCCAATGATCGCTATGCGACTTTGGAAGCAGAAAAGAAGAAAGTGGAAGCTTCTTTGACCGCTGAAGTCAATAAATTGAAAGATGTCGTCTCTCAGCAGGCTGCGGAAATCGTTCGCTTGCGATATGAAGATTTTGATACTCCTCAAGGCAAGATCGTTAATGTGACCGAGGGTGGCAATGTTGTCTGGTTGAATATTGGCAAGCGAGCGGGACTGAAGGAAAACGTACGATTCGCGGTCCTTTCCAGCGATACGCTGAAGGTTACCGATGCGAAGGAAAAGGCGAAGATCATCATTACAAAAGTTGTGGATAACGACTTGGCTCAAGGTCGCGTAATTGAAGGCAATATCAAGCAACCGATTCTGCCAGGGGACTTTGTCTACTCACCGGCTTGGCAACCTGGTCGAAAAGTGCATTTCGCTTTGGTGGGTTTGTTGGATGCTGATGGTGATGGTCGAGATGACCGAGATACCATCAAGAACTTGATTACTCTCAATGGCGGTGAAGTCGATTTTGAACTCACGCCAGAAGGACGTGTTGTTAAGGACGAGATGAACATCAACACTCGCTACTTGGTGGTGGGACCATCGGGCGTGGGTGCAGAAGCCCTAGCTACAGGTGATGCTGCCAACAGCGGCGTGAAAAAATTGGTCAAGGACTACAACGCTGCTAAGGAAAAAGCGAAGGAATTGGGTGTGATCGAGATTTCGGTTGAAAAGTTGCTCAGTTATCTCCAGGGAAGCAATTCCGACAAGTCGATTCCGTTGGGCTCTGCTGTTCGGGCGAGCGATTTCAAGGCGGAAGATGACGACAAGAAGTTTTTCCGTCGACCTTCGCCGGGAGTTGATAGTTTGCCTAACCGCACCCGCGGCGGAAACAGCTCCAGTGGCAGCTATCGCTAAATTAAAGTACGCTCTTTTGGTTGGTTCACCTATAGGGGATCTCTTGTGGGTGCGGCTTAGGGTTTGTTAAATTGGCGATAATCGGTAAGAATCAATTGCCTAGGCTGCAAGTGACGAGTATAACGAATACACGGGTGAAATTCGCGACGATTGCAATCAATCGCGACGGATTCGCCCCGACCACAGAGGTTCAGGCTTAGGTGTTTTCAGGCTTAGGTGTTTTCAGGCTTAGGTGTATTCGGGCTTCAGTGGGTTCAGTCTCGGTGGGTTCAGGCTCGGGATACAGGCTCGGGGGAAGGTTGTGATGAAGCGATCATTGAGTTGGGTGTTGGGATGCAGTCTTGGATTGCAAGGTGTTTGTTTCGCTCAGGAAGCAACCAATCAGGCGGGAGCAGGTTCTCCTGTTGAGGGTGAAGTAGCGGCCGAGCAACTGCAACCGCCAAAGGCATACACCGAAAAATTGCACCAGATGCAATGGGTGCAGGTCGACGCTGAAGGTCGATTCTCGGGCTCTGTTGTCAGTCTTTTCCGCGGTGGGACCAGCGAGAAGATTGCGAACGCTCAGGTCGCTTTGATTCGCAGTGGCCAAGTCAAGTCTTCGACAACGACCGATGAGAAAGGGGATTTCTCTTTCAGCGGCGTTTTACCTGGAAGTTACACGATTGAAGGTTTGGGAACGAACGGGACTTTCTCCTTTGCTTTGAATGTTTTGCCAGGGCAGGCTGTACAAGGTTCAGAGATGAAAATTTATGCGGTTGTGCCAGGTGGTTCGACCGTAACGAAATATTTTGCACGTTACATGGTGCCTTCCTCAACGCCGGACATGGTCGGCCGCGGTGTGGCAGATCAAAGGTTCGTCCAGTCCAACGGACAGGTGCGGGCGGATGAAAATGGGGTATTTCACGGTATTTTGCTGTTGCCAGGTGCGGCTTTTGCATCCAAAGACATGTCGGCAACAGAGGTGATCATCCTCCAAAATGGTCGCGAAGTTGCCAAGGCAATGGCAAATGCAGACGGTAGTTTTTCGATTCGGGGGCTAGAGTCGGGCGTTTATGGCTTAGTCGTTGCTGGTCCGATCGGGCGGGCTGCAGTGGCGTTTGAGTTGATCGAACATAAGCCTGTCGTCCAAGTGGGATCGAATCAAACGGTTAGACTGGTGAGTTTTCAGGAAGGTGCGGCCGATTCTCTGAACATCGAGTTGGCGCCACCGGCGAGTCCTTCTGAAGATGAATTGGCTTTGGAAGATTTAGGTATGCCTGTTCCTGGC
>JBIKMB010000386.1:0-3745 GCA_044359485.1 Pirellulaceae bacterium
GGGATTTTACCTACAAAAGCACCATCCCAGTGGAAAGGTACTTCGCGATTGGTGTACAGGTAACTTTTGGAATCCTGCTTTACGGTGAGTTCGTTGACCGCACCGAATTCCCATTCCAATATGGTTCCAAGCCGTTCGCAGAATTTTCGCATTTGATGATCGTCAGGAGATTGAATACCGCGGAGAACGACCATTCGATATTGATCAATCCAGGAACGCAATTGGTCGATACCAAAATCGAGCAAGGTGAGGGTATCGCTGATTTGTACGAGAACACCTGTCGGGTGCAGGGGCACTATCGTTGCAGTGTTCACAGTTTCTCTCCGATGGGAAAAAAATGTCATTAGATCTGTTTATTCGGTTCGCTTGTTTAATCGAGAGATTGAGACTCGAAATAGCTGGGACGACCATCACGATAGACCAAACCGGCACCAGTTTCCACAGCCTTTTTGGCCTTCATTAATTTCCATTGCTCGCCCATTTTTACGGCGACTGCGTGCCATGGTGTGAGCCAAATATCATCACAACTACCTAATAGAATGCCGATCTTTTGACTGTGTGCTGATTGAGGGTGAATGGAAAGTCTTAGCGAATATGGGAAGATATCCGCGAGTAGTTTACTCCACGCATCGCTTCGTCTGACCGTTTCGTATGCCGAAGAACGAGTCAGGTTTCGGCAGTGCGAGCGAGAGAAATCGGGACGCAAATCTACCAATTCTTCAAACAAAAATCGATGAATACCATCGACCATGCGTCGCTGGTGGGGGAATGAGGCCGCTTTACGCTCTAATTCCTCGGTGGTCATTGCATAGCGAACGAGCAGGTTTTGACGCATATCATCAAATGATGACGTCTCATAAATCTGCCTCATATCGAAAAGAGATAGCGTTGTCCAGCCTTTGCTTGTTATTAACTCATTTAGAGATCTGGAATACGCGACGACTTCAGCATCCGTAATCCCGACACAATCACCGAATACATGACCGTCGGAGCAAATCACGATAGATGCCCCCGGCGGATAGATCTCTTGAATTTCCTGGCAGAGCGAGACGAGAGACTCTAAACCGATCTCTTCAGCCCGATCAGGTAAAGGCCCCAATGTCTTGCTACGACTTGGAGATTTGGCTGGAAACGCAGGGAGAATAAACCGAATGGGTCGTTCCGCATACACGAAATAGCGAACTCTCGGCAAGTGAATGGCATAACAATGTTCGCAAGGTAAGCTAAGACAGGCTTCATCTCCCACCGCTATCCGCCTGCATTTAAAAATGGCAGTTAAAATACGCCGCGCGATTTCCTCTTTGGGATCCAAACGATCACACTTGGCAAATCGCTCGTCATTTCGCTGATATTTCATTGATTCTACAAGCCGTCCAAGTTGGCTCGGAGTGTCAAGTAACGATATTGCCTGTTGCCCGAATTGAAAGATCTTTCGGCTTTTCTCTTGATCATCCCCAAGAGGGATATTGGAATCGGTCAAGCACCATGCGAACATCATGGTCAAATGCAATTCATATAGACTTTGAATCCAGCTATCACTATCTCCTACCGGAAGGTTAATCGAACCATGCCAAACCTGGGCCAACATGGCGAGGTTGCGACTGCGAATGGATTCGGTTTGCGCGTTCCAAACACCGAGATTGTTCGCATCATCGAGCGCGGCCAGTGCGATACTGGCCAACGCGGAGCGATACCGGTTAGCGATAGCGAACTTTTCTTTCATCCAGTATGCGAAGCGAATCGGATAAATTCCGCTGGGTAGCTCCTCGGTTCGTTCTTCGAGTTCAAAAGTGACACGTGCATACATGGCATGAACCAAGTCGCTGTCACATTCAAAAAATCGCTTTGCGGCCTCGGTCGAACACCCAATCTGTGAGGCGGCCTTTTCCACCACCCCTGCTATCTCTCGCTGTTGGGCCAGCAGTTCGACTCCCGCCTCCAGCAGTCGCTGCCGGGACGACTTCTCGCAATCAGAATTGGCTTCATCTCTCGAAAGGCTAGAATCTTTCAATGGAGCACTGCTTTGCTACATAACGCAGGACATTAGTCGTCGTATAAACTGCTCGGCGTCGTAAATGTTAACATCCTTAGCATAACTTTTTTCTAAATTCGGGAATAAAAGGCAAGATCAATTGGTGATTCTTTTTAGAGTCGGTCCGCCGTGATTGACTGAATAAGATTTACGAAGGACACAATGTTCGTACCGGATGGTTGCCGAAAATCCCCGCATCCGTCAAGACACTCATTTTCAGGATCCAAGAATGATTTAGTAAATCACAAAAAAGTACGGCTTTCATCGCACTTACCCAAAAACGTTGGATAGGGGGAAGCGGTAGGAGCTTTACGCGGCGACTCGGTTTACACTTCGGTCTAAACGCGGCTTTACCTCGTGAAATAGCTATTAACCGAGCGGCGCAAGCTTACTATACGTAGCAGAAGTTGCTTTAGGCTCAACTTTTCTCAATACCTTACCAACGCATTTCAAGGAATTTTTGACAAGCAATCTTTCGATGCGAACATTTATGTCACGCTTGGCAAAGCCTTTTTCGATCCAATCTGGAAAAACCTGATTTTGCGATGGCCTTAGATAACCCGAATAGGGTTACAGGAAAAATGCCTTGAAGTTAGGCAGCGTCGCAACACCGTCTCGTTTCCGTAACCGCTTAAGTCGCTTCCATGTCTGTACAATTAATGCAAAGTTGGCAGGTATCTATCAACAACCTTTCTTGCTTAATTCGGTTTCTTTCCATGACAATTTTACAGTGGCTGCGGAAAAGCAGAGCGGCCTCTGAAACTGTTCAAGCGTGGCGACCGGCACATAAAAGTTTTTATAAAATCCATGGTCAGCCGTCGACATGACAGAATTTCGATAAAGCCACTATCAGTTCTCGGTCCACCGTAGCTTCTTCATTATCGGTTGAGGACCAGCCCAAGTCTTGCTGCCGAGCAACTTGCCCGCTTTCTCATGATATGCCCGCAAGCTAAGGAGATCGACATTCTGCCAAGAGGTAAGCGTCTCGCCCTTTTCGGTCTTGAAATCGTCAGCCTCCAGCGACACGACTTGCGTCTCCTGGCCACCGGTGAGCTGAACAACGGCAACGAATTCTCGAGACTTTCCGCGGTAAGTTCGGAAAAAATTTTCCGTCAAGACAATGATCAGTTCATTTCTCTCCCGGGCCTGAACCTCCAGCGTAAGACACTGGCGGGGTTGCCCCTGCCACTTGGGATCCGCAAGTTTGCGAGTTGAGAATTCCCAGTGATGGGGATTTCCCACCTCAAGCCTGTACCAATCACGCCAACCATTCTTAAAGTCGTCAATCACCGGAGTCGCTGCATCAGTCGCTTTCACGCCAGCTTTTTTCAAATCATCGGATGTCGCTAGGCAGAGCAACGAACTCAGGCAGTATCGCTCTGTCTTGCGGGCATATGGCTCTGACTCGGACTCCGGTAACCGATATTCGACATTGGCAAATGCAAAAAGCGGTTGCTCAACAGCCACAATCGGTAGTTTTGCGATCCAAGCATTACCCGACCTCGACGAGTCCGCCCCGCGCCAAAATCGTGCTCGTGGATCGGGATCTAGCGAATAGTAAATATGAACTTCCGCTACACTTTCCCACGCATCAGTCGTAACCTTAAATTCGGGAACATGATCGTCGGTGGCAAGAATCAACTTTGCTTTTGGCGTCTCGGGAAACGTGAAACTCTTCTTGAGATATTGGTCGAACCAAAGGGGTCTAGTCAC